>CAYGRH010000011.1:4759-23838 GCA_964352165.1 uncultured Hyphomicrobiaceae bacterium
GGAAAATGCTTCTGGTCCGAGAGATTCCTTGTTTATTTCCAAGTACCTGTCGGCACGTGCTGAGAGCCCACGTGACATCTTGTGGTGAGCAACGAATTCGGGATTGTCAGCCAGGAAGGCGGCGTTGCCGAACACATGATCAGGATGCATATGGGTATTGATGACGTATCGGATCGGACGATCGGTCGTCCGTGCTATCGCAGCGCGTAACTCGGAACCCATTATGTTGGAGCCGCTGGTGTCGATGACAGCAACTGCAGATTCGCCGATTACGAAGGAGGCGTTGGCGATATCGCCCTTGTTTTCAGGACTGTAGAGCGCGTGGCGGCCGGCGTGCACAAATACGCCGTCCGCGATTTCGACGACGCTGACTGGCGTATCTGCCGCGTTCGCGGAACCGCTGGTGAGATGCGGTATGACCAGGCGTCCGTCCGCCACCATGGCTGCGATTGCAGCAGAGGCTCCGTAAATGAAGTTCTTGCGGGACAGGGGGGCTGGAGATGCGATTTCAGGCGCAATCGGCTTGGCTTCGCATTGCGGTTTGGTGCCCAATTTCCGTGATCCTCCAATTCCCACGTCATCTCTTCACGATCTAACTTTGTGCTGTCTGACTGGTCTCGGCGGCAGAGTGGTGCCAGCGTGTGAAAATGCCGCATTACGATCATGCAGACGCACGGACACGTTTTGCTGAAACAGGGTCAAAGCTCGTTCAACTTAGCTTCGGCCAACACTTCCGGGTAGGACGATTTTGTAAAATGATCGTGTTCGCGCTGTGTGTTGGCGCTGCGTGAAATTATTGGTGCAACGCAACAATAGTTTGTTTCTATTGCCAAAAAAGCGACAGCTATCCTGCCCTAAAGACCAAAGTCGCAGTTGTCTTTACAGATGGCCTTGCGGACTGCGACCAAAAGTGTCTAATTTGGCCTTAGGTAGCAGACGCCTTCAGGGCCTTCGAGTTCGCTCGACGTCCACTTCGGAAGTCTGGAGACAGAGGGAAACTCAATCCCCGCTCCGCCGACTGTGACACGCTGTCGCTGTTACCACTTGCAAGCGTGGCAAGATCTCACAAGGAGGAAGCGCGATGCGCAAAAGTGCACTTACCAGTGCATTGCTCGTTACTATTCTGGCGACGCCAGTTCTGGCGAACGATGATGTAGCGAAGCAGATTGCTAACCCGGCCCAGTGGGCCATTCAGACGGGTGACTACTTTAACCAGCGTTATTCGACGCTGGATCAGATCAACCGCGACAACGTCAAAGACCTTAAGGTCGCCTGGACGTTCTCTACGGGTGTTCTGCGCGGACATGAAGGCTCGCCACTGGTTATCGGCGACGTCATGTATGTCCACACTCCCTTCCCGAACATTGTCTATGCCCTCGACCTGAACAATGAAGGCAAGATCATCTGGAAGTACGAGCCTAAGCAGGACCCATCGGTTATCCCGGTGATGTGCTGTGACACGGTCAACCGTGGCGTTGCTTATGCTGAAGGCAAGGTCTTCCTGCATCAGGCTGACACGACGATCGTTGCACTCGATGCCAAGTCCGGCAAAGAAGTATGGAAGGCTGTAAACGGCGATCCCAAAAAGGGTGAAACCAACACGGCAACCGTTCTTCCGGCCAAAGACAAAATCATCGTCGGCATCTCCGGCGGCGAATTTGGTGTCCAGGGTCACGTGACGGCTTACGACATCAACTCCGGTAAGCGCGTTTGGCGTGCATACTCGGTTGGTCCAGACGATCAAATCCTGTTTGATCCAGAGAAGACCATGTCGCTCGGCAAGCCCGTCGGCAAGGACTCCTCGCTGAAGACCTGGCAGGGCGATCAGTGGAAAATCGGTGGTGGAACGACCTGGGGTTGGTTCTCGTATGACCCAGAACTGAACCTGTTCTATTACGGTTCGGGTAACCCATCGACCTGGAACCCAGCTCAGCGTCCCGGCGACAACAAGTGGTCGATGACGTTGTTCGGACGTGACGTCGACACGGGTGTGGCCAAGTGGGCCTACCAGATGACGCCATTCGATGAGTGGGACTACGACGGCATCAACGAAAATATCCTCGCGGATATCGATGTTGGTGGCAAAAAGCGCAAAGCGCTTGTTCACTTCGACCGTAACGGCCTTGCCTATACGCTTGACCGTGTAACGGGTGAACTGCTCGTCGCAGAAAAGTACGACCCAGTCGTCAACTGGACGACCGGCGTTGAAATGGACAAGTCGAAGCCGAACTACGGCCGTCCATATGTCGTCGACAAGTATTCGACGGCTAAGGGTGGTGAAGACGTGAACGTTAAGGGCATCTGCCCGGCCGCTCTCGGCACGAAGGACCAGCAGCCTGCTACCTTCTCGCCGAAAACCGGCCTGTTCTATGTTCCAACGAACCACGTTTGCATGGACTACGAACCCTTCCGCGTTTCGTACACGGCTGGTCAGCCTTACGTTGGCGCCACGCTGTCCATGTACCCGGCTCCAAACAGCCATGGCGGTATGGGTAACTTCATCGCCTGGGATGCAGGTAAAGGTAAGATCGTTTGGTCGAAGCCTGAGCCGTTCTCGGTCTGGTCGGGCGCACTTGCTACGGCTGGCGACATCGTCTTCTACGGAACGCTGGAAGGCTTCCTGAAGGCAGTCGACGTGAAGGATGGTAAGGAACTGTACAAGTTCAAGACCCCATCCGGCATCATCGGCAACGTCATGACCTACGAGCACAAAGGTAAGCAGTACATTGCTATCCTTTCGGGCATCGGCGGTTGGGCCGGCATCGGTCTGGCAGCTGGTCTGACGAACCCAACCGACGGTCTTGGTGCCGTGGGTGGCTATGCAGGCCTGCTCGAGTACACCGCTCTTGGTGGCGTGCTCACGGTCTTCTCGCTCCCATAAGGTGCGTTAGACGATAAAGGGCCGGCACGAGGAAACTCGTGCCGGCCTTTTTTCTGAATCGGCGGACTAGAGATCTTATCTCCACAGCTTGTTCCGCCAAGGCTTCCGAGAGCTCGCCAGCTGATACGGCAGCCCGTTGCGCATTTTCTCTGCTGCCTATGTGGCGAAGGAAGTTGTTGCTCCTATATCAGTCAAGGTTAAGTGCAGTTTGCCATTTGGTAATGAGCGAATTGAAGCGGACCCGTTTCAATTTTGCCTCGTCATCAGCATATTATGGTCTCAGGCTCACGCGAACATGCGTGTAGGAAATGACATCGAACAAGGGGAAACGCGTGAAAAAGAACACTCTGTCGAAAGTCGTTGGCGCTGGATTGGCAGCATTTGGATTGTTGCTGGTTCCCGTCGTCGGCGTACAGGCTGAAGAAAAATCGGCCGGGCCGTTTGTGACTGAAGACGGCTCGAGAACCAAGGCTGCCGGCGCAGTCTTCGAAGACGGCAAATGGACGATCGAAGAAACCGGTGAGCCGACCTACCGGGTTACGAAGGACGGCACGTTGGACTTTCTTACCTACCGGGGTTTCCAGCGTTACCACGCCGAATGCCACGTCTGTCACGGCCCTGAGGGCATGGGCTCAAGCTATGCTCCAGCGCTCATAGATTCATTGAAGACGATGTCGTACGGCGATTTCGTCGGCGTCGTGGCAAGCGGACGGATCGTGCATCAACCAGGCGGCGGTGAATCGGTGATGCCTGCGCTTGGCGATAACAAGAACGTCATGTGCTACCTCGATGGAATGTACAACTACCTGAAGGGCCGCTCGGACGGCGTCATCGCGCGCGGCCGCCCACCGGGCAAGGACCCAAAACCAGCAGAAATCGGTGAGGCTGAAAATGCGTGCATTGGCAGCTAAGGCCTTCGGGCTTGGCTTCTTGTTGAGCGTGACACTGGCAGCAACGTCCGGGCTTCCGGCTCCTGCTGGGTTCGTCTTTGGCGCTTCGAGCGCGGAGGCTGCCCAGCCTAACCGGGCCGATCTCGTGAACAGACGCGTTCTGCGCGTGTGTTCCGATCCAGCCAACCTACCGTTTTCCGCGCAGGATCAGGACAAGCCAGGTTTCGAAAACAAGATCGCCGATATCGTCGCCGACGAGCTCGGTGTGGAAGTCGAGTATACTTGGTTTCCACAGGCGACCGGTTTTGTGCGCCGGACGCTGTTTGCCAAGGCCTGCGATATTATCATTGGCTATGCGCAGGGCGATGAGTTGGTCTTGAATACCAACCATTATTACCGCTCGGCCTATTCGCTCGTTTACCGTAAGGGCGGCGATCTCGACGGTGTTGAGGAATTGAGCGATCCCAGGCTCAAGGACAAGAAGATCGGTCTCGTTGCCGGTTCGCCGCCGGCGACTGTTATCATGCGGCTGGGGCTGCTCGACCATGTGAAGCCCTACAACCTTGTGATCGACCGCAGGCACTTTTCTCCGACCGAGGAAATGATCAAGGACATTGCCTCAGGTGAAGTGGACGTTGGTATCCTTTGGGGTCCGAACGCGGGTTATTTTGCCAAGGAGAGCGGCGTCGATATGGCTGTTGTCCCGCTTCTCAAAGAGAAGAATGCGCGGATGAGCTTCCGTATCACGATGGGTGTGCGTCAGAGCGATGACCAATGGAAGCGTGAGCTGAATGAGATCATCGCGAAGCGCCAGGGCGACATCGACAAGGTTCTGTTGGCCTACAACATCCCGATCATCGATGAGAGGGACCAGATGATCACCGCGCCGCGGATGAATTGAGGCTGAGGCGGGTTGCTGGAACATCGCCGGTATCGTGTTCGGTCCGGTCTGGCTGTTTTGGCAGTGGTGCAGGTATAATAGAGGCGGGGCAGCTCATGTTGCCCTGCCTTTTTTGTTGTGAGGTTCGTGCTGCCGGCTTCAGGCCATTGTGTTGCGCGACCGCTTTCGGCGTTCGGTGCGCTGACGTCCTTGGCAAGCGCTTGGCGTGGACGGCCATGGGATAGAGGAAAATGAGAATGCGGGCTGGAAGTACAGTTGAGTATGCGGCTCTGTCGCGAGGACAACCCTTGCTGACGGCGTGGCGTGCTGCGACGGACAGTGAAAGTTTTCGCATGATGAGCGGCAATCGGAAGCCCTCTGGCCGGTTTTTCGCCGTTGCGGTGTTGAGCGCATTTTTTGCCGGTTTGGTTCCGTTGGGCCAGCCGGCTTCGGCAGCCGGCGACGGCGTCGTCAAAGAACCCGCTGATTACCGCATGACCGATTATCGCTCTCCGGTTCCGGAAACGGTCGAGGGTGGGCGTGTCGTGGATGGTGCGGAAGCCGAAAAGCTATGGGCTGGGGAAGCCTCGCAGCCTCGCGCGGTGTTTATTGATGTCTTTCCTCAGGCCCCCAAGCCGCCAAATCTGCCCGAAGGGACTGTTTGGCGGACGCCAAAGCGCGTCAGCATTGAGGGTGCGCACTGGTTGCCAAACGTGGGCTATGGCGTTTTATCGCCGCTGATCGAAGCCTATTTCCGCGACGGTATGGAACGGCTGACGCAAGGCGACAAATCCCGGGCTGTCGTGTTTTTCTGCCTGCGGAATTGTTGGATGTCGTGGAATGCAGCCAAGCGGGCGGCTGAATGGGGCTACAGCAATGTGATCTGGTTTCCCGATGGGCTTGACGCCTGGGAGGAATTCGATCTGGCCACCGTCAAGTTGGAGCCGGAAGCGGGCTGGTAGCAGGTGCCATCCCTTTTTTCTGGTGGCGGCGCCAGCCTTTCAGAAAGCGTCGCCGGTATACGCTCCGCTGGCTGTTCATCGTTCGTCGTTCGTTGGTTGTCAGTTGACGAACTGGAAGCGGATGGTCTGGGCGAGCGCGAATGCGCGTTGGTCGATATCGACGGGTATTTCGCACGCTAATGGAATGTTGTCGTTGCGCTCCTTGAAGACGCGCGCATCCCAGTCATAGACGCGCTGCGCCTCGTCGATAATGGCGGAAAGTTTCTCGCCTTCCTGTGCGCGCTTCAAGAGCTTCGTCAGCTCAAGGCCTTTTTCCTCAAGTGCGGTCGCGCGCGCCTTCTGGCGGCGCTCGAAGCGCTCGATTCCGACGAGCACGCGGCGTCTGATCTTGTTGGTCTCGTCCATCACGCCGGCAAACAGGCGGGTCAGCCGAGCGTCGCGTTCGGCTTCCGGTGTTGCCTTGGCGAACTCCTCGATCTTGACTTCCACTTCTTCCATCGGGTTGCGGCGGCTGATGATGACGGGGACCAGCTTGCGTACGCCGTCGTCCTTCCACCAATTTTGCGTGTATTCGTCGATAGGCGGGCCGTCCCAGAACTGCGCCGGGGTCAGTTCCTCCACCTTGCCTTGGATGCAGGGCCAGTCTGGATGGGCGTTGTCGACGGCGTGTGCGGTCGCTGCCGGAAAGGCGAGCACAACCAGCGTCAATCCTGCGGCAATGGCTGGGCGGAAGATCGATAAAAACTCAAACGTCATACGTACTCGTGTCCTGCGTCACAGCGTAGATCCAGCATCAATTTCTTCTTAGCCACCACCGCCGCCTGGTCCGCCACGGCGACCGATCAGACCCTTCGAAGGGTTATAGGCGAAGATGGCGGCTGTGAGGAATACGATGGTGCATGCGGTTACGATCACGATCGATTGGAGATCGGCTTGGCCGTAGAAGGCGAAGCGAATGAGTTCTACGGCATGCGTGAACGGGTTGAACTGGCAGATTTCATAAAGCAGCGGGCTTGATTCACGGATGCGCCAGAGCGGATAGAGGGCGGATGAAGCAAAGAACATCGGGAAGATCACGAAGTTCATCACGCCCGCGAAGTTTTCGAGCTGTTTGATCACCGAAGACATGAACAAGGCCAGCGCGCCGAGCATAAGTCCGGCGAGGACGAGGGCTGGAAACACCGTGATGTAACCGTTGATCGGTGCCGGAATTTCCAGGCCGAAGAGCAGCGGGATCGGAGGCCCGTCGGGCTGGATTTCCCAGAAGTAGGCGATCAACAGGAAGGCATAGACCTGCAACACGGCAACCGCGACGCCGCCGATGAGTTTTGACAAGAGCAGGAACGAGCGCGGGAAAGGACTGACGAGAAGCGTTCGCATGGCGCCGGTCTCGCGGTCGTAAACCATCGATAGCGATGACTGCATCGCATTGAACAGCAGGATCATGCCGACGAGACCGGGCGCGATGTACGTCTCATAGAGCACGTAGGTCTGGTATGGCGGAATGATCGAGACGCCGAGCACCTGGCGGAAGCCGGCGGCGAAGATGAACAGCCAGACGAGCGGGCGCACAAGCGCCGAGAAGAAGCGCTCGCGCTGATGTAGAAATCGCATGACTTCGCGCCACACGATCCCGCTGAAGCACGCGAAGTAACCAGCCGGACCAAGGCTTCCCGCCGGCGACTGCGCGGAGGCGGGGCCGGTAATGCCGGAGGCCTGATGAGGCAGGCTTTCGACGCTCATGCCGCCTCCTTACGTGGTTTCTTGTCCGTCAGAGTGCGGAATGCGTCTGATACATTTTCAGTGCCCGTGCGCTCCAAAAGGTCTGGCACGCCTCCGGTATATAGGATCTGACCTTTGTGGAGCACGACGATCCGATCGCTTGTTGCGACCTCGTCGAACAGATGGGTGGCCCATAAGACGCCAAGGTTCTTTCGGCTGACCAGTCCGCGAACGATTTCGAGCACGCTTTCGCGTGAGTCGATATCAAGTCCGACGGTGGGTTCATCCAGAAGCAAGAGCCCTGGGTTATGCAGCATGGAGCGGGCGATCTCGACACGTCTGGCCTGTCCGCCAGACAGATGCCTGACTTTTTCGCCGGCGCGGTCGCTCAGGCCTACAAGTTCCAGGGCTTCGCGGCAGTGCCCCTTGGCATAACGCCCGCTGATACCGTGCAGGGCGGCATGGTATGCGAGGTTTTGCATGAGCGTAAGGTCGGCGTCGAGTGTGCGGCTTTGAAAAACGACGCCTAGTCTTTGCAGGGCAAGGGTGGGCCGTCGCCTGACGTCGTTGCCGAAAATCCGGATTTCTCCGGAGACATTGTCGTAGAGCCGCGTGATGAGCGAAAACAAGGTGGACTTGCCTGCTCCGTTGAGCCCCAGCAGAACAGTGAACGCGCCTTGAGGCACACTCAACGATACGTTGTCGAGCGCGCGGGTCTCACCGAAACTGTGCGACACATCAGACACCACGAGGGCGGCATCGTCAGCGGGCGTCGACTTCTGAGGCGTTGCATCCATCATTTGACCGTTATCTTACCGGTCATGCCCTTGTCCTCAAGCCCTTCGCATTCCCATTCGTATTCGCCGGTCGTCGTCGGTGTGAAGAACAATTCGGCCGAACCTTCGCGTTCGAATTCGATCTCATGCAGGCCGGACAGCTTCAGCTCGACGTGGTTGACTTCGATTTTGCGGAACCAGATGTTGGCGAAGAATTCGGGTGCGTTGAACGCGCACGGTTTTGCGCCGGTTGCCTTGATCCAAAGACGGTAGCCCTTGCCGGTTTCCAGTTCATACACGTGCTGGGATACGCCGTAACCAGCATCGCCCAGGCCGACTTCCAAGTCGGGTAGGCGCTCGGGCCGTCCAACGAGGTCGCCAGCGGCGTTTGCTGGCAGGATCCAGATGCTTGCGAGAACGGCAGCCAATACTACGCGGGTTGGCATTCCAAGTGATCCTCCGGTTGAAGTCGGCGCGGGTTTTCCCGGCCATGATTTTTGTCTAATTGCCGAATGGGTGCGGTGCCTGGCTTTGACCCTACCTGTGACCCTGAGTGATGCACAAACCGATGAAAAATGCTGCACGCGAGAACGAGGGGGCGAAGCGTTATATCAATGGTCGGCGATCACCGCGCCCCACGGGTAGCGTCCGACGCGGATCGAGCGGATGGCTCGCTCCCTTGCGACGTCGATGACTGTCACGTCGTTTGAGACGCCGTTGGTGGTGAACAGTTTCTTTTCGTCTGGGGTGAATACCAGGTTCCAGACCCGTTGACCGGTGAGGATGTATTTTTCGACCTCGAAGGTTTCCTGATTGATGACGGCGACGCGGTTTGCAGGGCCGAGGGCGACGAAGGCTTTCTTGCCTTCCTTCGATAACTGGACGCCGACGGGCTGGATGGCATCGGCGTTGATGCCCTGAATTTCAAACTTGATCTTATGGATGGGCTCTTTCTTCTCGACGTCGATGATCGTGACTGTTCCGCCGATCTCGGAACTGACCCAGAGCAGGGTACCTTCCTTGTTGAACTGCGCGACGCGAGGGCGGTTGTCGACGAGAATATTGGCGACGGTTTCGTTGGTCGTCGTGTCGATGAAGTGAGCCATATTGGTTGTTTCGGATGTGTTGACCACGTAGCGGCCGTCGGGGCTAACACCCATGCCCTCGGGTTCGACGCCAACGGGCACCTCGGCTAGGATCTTGCCGGTATCGATGTTGACGACAGTAACGATGTTGTCATCCTCGTTGGCGACGTAGAGTGGATTTCCGGATGGATGGATGGCCATCAATTCCGGATCGGGGCCTGAGGGCAGGATCTTGATCAGCTCAAATGTCTTCGCGTCATAGACTTCCACACGGTTGTCATCGCTGGCGCAGACCAGGAGCCATTCGCCGTTCTTGGCGAGGAGCAGTCCGCGTGGGCGCAATCCCACCTTGATCGTATTAACGACCTTCATCGTCTCGCTATCGATGACGGAGATCGTGTTGTCCTTTTCGTTCGAGACGAAAACCTTGTACGCGGCAGCGGGGCTCGCAAACAGGAGCGCGCAAAGCATTGTTGCAAGACCGGCCTGGAATACTGAATTAAGGGGTTTCACCGAAGTCCTCTTTCAATTGCCCTGAAATGTTCTGGCGGCGTTCAGAATCTCTGCCACGACATCGCCGGCCTGAGTGCACCGTGCGGGTTTATCAGTTCGACGAATTGGGTGCATCAACTCTTAAACAGACAGATGCTTGCCCGCAAATTAACTCGGCTTTTTCAATGGCGCTGGACCGAACATTGGGAAAAATTCCCGATATCTATTTCTTAAACGCAGTGCACCCTGTCTGCGGTTCATCGATGCCGAGGGTGTCGAGCACGGTCAACTGGTGCAGGAAGCCTGCCTGCGGAGAGACGGTGACATGCAACTTGGTTGTCGCCACGAATATCGGCTGTCGCAGCTGAGCATTCCACTGGCGGTATGTGAGCTTTTGGCCCTTGAATGCGGCCAGTTCGAACTCCGGCGACAACATATACGAGATCAGCGTCTTGGGATCGCCCGAGCGCGTGCGGGTGGCGGCTTCGCCGATTGAGCGGACAGCCATCCAGGCGGCGTAATCGAGCGGGCGCATGTGGCGGTTGGCGAGACGCTGGAAACGGTTTTGAAACTGGGTGGCACCCCACAGTTCGGATGCGGGATGCCATGCTGTTGGGTACAACCCGTGCGTGCCTGCAACGGGCTTTGCTTTCCATGTCCGATAGGGGAAGTAGCTGCCGAACTGGTCGGCCTCGTCGGCTACGATCAAAACGTCATAGTCAGGAAGGTCCTGGGTGAAGGCAGGGATTTGCTTTTGGACCTGCTCGAAGCCGCCGTCCGCGCGCCTGCTGCCGGCCTCGTAGGTGAATTCGCGCTCGTCGTTAAATTTGAGGCCGAAGCGCTTGGCGGAACTGCGGATGGCGTCGGCAAAAAGCTTGTCTTCCGGTGTTGGGCCGACAACAAGCACCAGGCTTCGCCATTGCTTCCAAGCCAGATACTGCATCAATGCATCGGTCAGCATCGTCCGGGACGCGGCTGTGTGCTTGACGTTGGTCCGGCAGTCTGCTTCGCGCAAACGTTCGTCTTGCGCTCCGGCGTTGAAGAGCACTGCGTCGTTGCTGCTGATGGCGTCCGCAATTTTGAGTAGTGCATCAGCTTCAGCGTCCATGACGAAGAAGCCGACGCCCTTGGAGATCTGCTCCTTGATACCTGCGATCAGGTCTTCGACCGTCTCACCCTCGATCGTATCCAGGGTGAAGTTCTGCTTCATGAAGCGGCCGGTGGTGTTGTTGTCGTGGATCGCAAGGTCTGCCCCGGCACGGCCTTCGTCCTTCGGGCGGAAGTCGAGCAAAGACAGAGGCGGCAGCCGGTCGCGGATCTGGCGGACGTAAACAATCGGGATCGTTGCCACGTCTGAAGCAGCGGGCTTCGGTTTGTCCGTCTCAGTGCTTGAAGGCGTCGGCGATCCTGCTGCTGACGCGGCGGGTTCGCCGGCTGCAACTGCCACGTGGGGCAGCGCGAGGAAGCCGGCTGTCAGGACGACGGCAGCGAGGGCCAGGCATCGCAATATCCGATGAACGAAAAACTGTCTGGGAAACGATCCATCACGCGCCTCAATCGCGCCGCCAAATTCGCGGGAGCTTATCTTCTGGCTCATAGATACATAGTCCTCCCATGCGCGCGTTTTTGCAGCTTCCACGGCCAGCGCTTCAATGGGAACATAGTTACAATGTTCGCCAACGCAACATCGCTCGAATTCAGATTTCCTGATATGGGATATAAAATTTGTCGTCATTGGTTTTGCTGGCAAATTGTTTCATCATAGCGGATGAAGATCTGGGTGCCGGGCTGGCCTTCATGGCTCAGTTGTGTGACACGTGCGTCAGCAATCGCGCTCCAGTTGTAACATGAGTATCGGATCATGAAGATCGGGCGCAGAGCGCGCGTGAGCGGCGAGGGGAAACACCTGCAAATGCGGATTGACGGTAAGGGGCTACTGGCTTTTGTGTGCTGGGTCACTATATCCACGGCAGGTGTTGTTGGTCCATCGTTGGCCGATGCTGCACGCTCGAAGATTGCTGTTATGCCGTTCGAGCTCTCGCAGGAGCAGAGGATCGGCATGCGTGCCAGCATCAGTCCCGAGGAAGCCAATAGGTTGCAACTTGCAACTCAGAAGCTGGTCACCATGCTGCAAGAAAGCGGGTCTTATGAGATTGTGGACATCTCGAGTATCGCTGCGGAAATCGAGGACGCTTCGCCACTGTTCAAGTGCAATGGCTGCGAAGTGGACCTCGCCAAAAAAGTGGGTTCTCAGCTCGTTTCAACCGGTGTGATCCATAAAGCTTCGCCAACGTTGATTAACGTGAGCATCTTCATCCGTGATGTCGCAACTGGCGAACCAAAGCATTCCATGGCGGTAAGTATCCGCGAAAACAATGACGCGGGATGGGTGAGAGGCGTACGCTCGCTCGTCCGGAACCGTCTCTTGAGCAAGGCAGATCAATGAGTTTCGATCGACGGACCGTTGTCGTTGGAGCTGCGGCTCTGGGTGCCGCCAGCCTGCTTCCCGGGGTGGCGCATTCCAAGCCGGTTTTGCGTGTTGCGTCGCTGAAGTTTGGCTCGTTGAGCTGGCTGCTTGATACCATTGCCGCTGAAAAGATTGACGAAGCCGTAGGTCTCAACCTGCAGATTGTGGACACCGCGACCAGCATGGCAGGGCCGATCGCTTTGATGTCGGGCGATTCCGACGTGATCGTGGGCGATTGGCCATGGGCGCTGCGCCAACGCTCGAAAGGCGTGCCGTTGAAGTTTTCTCCCTACTCGTCGGCACTGGGCTCGGTGATGGTCGCCGCTGACTCCGACATCAAGTCGCTTGGCGACTTGAAGGGGAAGCGGCTGGGCGTTGCCGGGGGATCAATCGACAAAAGCTGGATACTGTTGCGCGCTTATTCTCGCAAAAAGATTGGTGAGGACATTGCCGATCTCGTGACCCCGGTGTACGGCGCGCCCCCGCTGTTGAGCGAGGAGATGCGTCAGGGCCGTGTCGATGCGGTTTTGAATTTCTGGACCTATTCCGCGCGGCTCAGGGGACTTGGATTCCGGCCGCTCGTGACGCTCGATGAGGTTCTCAGCGAGTTGGGCGTGGAGCCCGTTCCACCGCTTGTGGGGTTCATTTGGAACGAGGAAAGGGTTGCGAAGAAGCCTGAACAGATAAAGGCCTTCTTCCAGGCAGTCGAAAAGGGCAATGAAGTGCTGGCCAATTCGGACGAGGCTTGGCTGCGGTTAAAGGATTCGATGCGTGTGGAAAGTGACGGGGAGTTTATCGCTCTGCGCGACTACTACCGTTCGGGCATCCCAGAGGCTTGGGGTGTAACGCATACGCGGGCTGCGGAAAAGCTGCTGGCCCTGTTGATCGAGCTTGGTCAAAAGGATCTAGTGGGGACGGACACGAAGTTTGACGAAAAGCTATTCCATGGTGCTTGAGACTAACATTCCCGCCGATGGCCAAGTGGCTCCGATCCCTCGAGGTCCCCGGGGTGGTGCGGCTGGCCGCCGTGTCGCCTGGTCGGTCGGTTCGTTTGTCGTTCTGCTGGCGATCTGGCAGGTGGCTGCGTTTATTCTGGCAAGCCGTCTGTTTCCTGGCCCTATCGAAACCGTCGAGACGATGGCGCGCGAGTTCCAGAGCGGAGCACTGCTTTACCATGTCGGCATGACGCTGTTCCGCGTCGCCGTCGCCTTCTTCCTGGCGATGGTGATTGGATCGGCGATCGGTATCGCCATGGGTCGCAGCCAGGGTGCGGATCGCTTCTTCGACACATGGTTGATCTTCTTCCTCAACCTGCCTGCCCTCGTGACCATCATCCTTTGTTATGTCTGGTTCGGGCTGACGGAAGTCGCCGCGATCCTTGCTGTCTCGATCAACAAAATACCCAATGTCGCCATGACAGTTCGCGAGGGCGCTCGCAGCTTATCGCGAGATCTGGCCGAGATGGCGCAGATCTACAAGTTCAGTTGGGGCAAGAATATGCGCCACGTCGTGCTGCCGCAGCTTGCACCGTTTTTTGCCGCCGCCGCTCGGGGCGGACTGGCGCTTGTTTGGAAGATCGTTCTTGTCGTTGAATTGCTCGGGCGGCCGGATGGAGTAGGACATCAGCTTCATATTGCCTTCCAGCTTTTCGACGTGCCTATGATCCTGGCCTATGCGATTGCCTTCATCATCGTGGTTCAGATCATCGAACTGGCGATCCTGCAGCCGATTGAGGCGCGCGTGAACCGGTGGCGCCGTTGATGGGGCCGTTAAAGATTCGCATCGACCGCAAAACGTTTCCTCCGGTTGCCGACAGGCCGGAGCTTCCCGTGTTGCGCGATGTCGATGTCGCCATCGATAGCGGTTCGTTTGTGATCATCACCGGGCCATCGGGCTGCGGAAAGACGACGATGCTGAACGTCGTTGCCGGGCTCGATGATGAGTATGAAGGCTCTGTAGACTTTGGCGGCGGGGAACCGAAGCTGTCCTATATGTTCCAGACGCCCCGGCTGTTACCTTGGCGCACGGTTGAGGAAAACATCTCGCTCGTCATGGAGCCTGATGATCCAGGCCAAAAGCGTATCGGTGAGATGCTGGAGGCGGTCGGGCTTGCCGATCAGGCGAGTGCATTTCCCGAGAGGCTTTCGCTTGGCATGCAGCGGCGGGTTGCGCTGGCGCGAGCGTTTATTCTGGAGCCCGATATTCTGCTGATGGACGAGCCGTTCGTTTCACTCGATGATCCCTCTGCGCGTTCGTTGCGCAATATCCTGATGACGCTATGGCACAAACGGCCGACTACGGTTTTGTTTGTGACTCATGACAGGGCGGAGGCCGTTACGCTTGCAACGCGCCTGATCCGTGTTGGCGGTCAGCCGGCGACTGTCGTACAGGATGTACCCATTGAGCTGACGCGGGAGCAACGCGGCGACCGCATGGCCGTCGAAGCCGAGCAGCAGCGGCTGTTCAAGGACTAGCGGAGTTGGTGTCATGAGCGGTCATGCCGGCATAGGAGTTGTGGCTGGCGGACCTGCCGCCGGTTGCGCACGCGTGCTCGGCGGCCCCGCAATGCTTGCAAGCGTCACCAATGGCGATGAAGCTGCCATGTGTCTTGCCGCCGGCGTCGACCTGATCGACTGCAAGGAACCTCAGACTGGTGCGTTGGGTGCGTTGCCGTTACGGATCGTTGCGGATATCTGCGCACGGGTTGGTGGGCACGTGCCGGTCAGCGCGACGATCGGCGATCTTCCGTGCCAATCGAGCCATGTTGTTCCCGCTGCGGTCGCAATGGCCGAGACGGGCTGCGATATCGTCAAAATTGGTTTTTTGCCTGGGGGTTTACCGGAGCAGGTCATCGCCGATCTTGGCGAGAGGTTTGCGGATCTGGGCGGTGGTCTGCGCCCTGTCGGACTGGTGGGCGTGCTGTTTGCCGATCTGCATGCGGATATAATGAGGTTGATCCCGCTGATGGCGTCATCGGGGTTTTGCGGAGTGATGCTTGATACGGCTGACAAGGGCGCAGGCCGCCTTGTTGATTGCCTCTGTTCCGCTGAGCTCAAGCAATTCGTGGAAGCCGCTCATCACGCTGGGCTGTTTGCCGGGTTGGCTGGAAGCCTGAGGTTGAAGGATGTGGACGACCTTGCCGCGCTGAAACCTGATATTCTGGGCTTTCGCGGAGGGCTTTGCGTTAATGGCCTGAGGG
This sequence comes from uncultured Hyphomicrobiaceae bacterium, assembly GCA_964352165.1. GTDB lineage: Bacteria > Pseudomonadota > Alphaproteobacteria > Rhizobiales > Hyphomicrobiaceae > CAYGRH01. Next base: position 20,114 of record CAYGRH010000011.1, read on the forward strand.
GCTTTGGTCTTGACGAAGAGGCGTTAAGGGAGGTACGCCGCGCCATTGGTCCTGGCGATGGTGCGTGGGTCAGTGGAAATCCGGTGCATCGCTTCGGCCTTTGAGAGTTGCGGTCCGCAACCGGTTGTCGAGGAAGACGTTTATTATGACTGATATGGCCATTCTGGCAGGACGGCTCGTTTCGCAGCCGGTTGGGACTGACGTGGTGTTTGACAAGATTTTTGTGCGCGACCTCGTGCTGGACGTTGCGATCGGCGTCTATGACGAAGAGCAGGGCGTCACTCAGAAAGTCGGGTTTACGATTGAGGCTGACGTCGCACCCGAGGTTGCAAGCGCGCACGACCAGATCGCGGAAGTTCCTTCTTATGACGATCTGTCGAACGCGGTGCTCGCGACCATCAAGGAAGGTCATATCAATCTGGTCGAGACAACAGCCGAGCGCATTGCCGAGCGCATTCTGAGCGACAAACGGATCGTGTCGGTGCGTATTCGCGTCGACAAGCTGGAGCGCGGGCCGGCGGCAGTGGGCGTTGAAATCGTGCGGCCGCGGCGTGGCCGCTGAGGATTGAGCCTCCTACGGTAAAGTCACATGGCCGGGTCCGATTCCATACAACCCGAACTCGTTGTGAAAATCGGTGGGAGCCTGATGGGCGATTTGCCCAGGCTTCGTTCGGTCCTGCGTCTGCTTGCATCCTCAAACGTTCCTCTCGTTGTTGTTCCGGGTGGCGGCCGTTTTGCAGATGGCGTGCGCGAAGCGCAGACGCGGATGGGCTTTTCTGAGGCTTGCGCGCACGACCTCGCTATTCTCGCGATGAAACAGACGGCGGGCGTGTTTTGCGATCTGCAGCCGGGTCTTGTTGTCGTCGATCATTTGAGCGATGCGCTGTCAGCGTTAGACGACGGTTGTGTTCCGCTGCTCGTACCGCTTGCGGAACTCAAGAAGGATGCCTCGTTTCCGAAAACGTGGGCGGCGACGTCGGATGCGATTGCGGCATGGGCCGGCGTAAAGCTGAAAGCCCACCAAATTCTATTCGTGAAATCGCGGCGTGCGCCTGCTGCGTGCGGGCCTGGGGATTTGGCTTCAGCAGGCGTACTTGATCCTGTGAGCCCCGGCATTCTTGCTGGTGGCGGGCTTGAGGCCATAATTATCGGGCCGGGCGAAGAGGATGTTCTGGCACGCGCTGTCGGCCGGCGCGACTGATCGAGGCGGTTGGCAGTCCCCCCGAATTGCTTGCGGTCCACCGGTCTTTTGGCCTCATTGATCTCGACCGCGGGCTGAGGCCGTGATAGGGGCCTTTCATGAAAAAAGACAAGATCAAGAAGCCTCGTTTCGGCTGGGCCCTGACGGGTTCCGGTCACTTCTTCAAAGAGAGCCTGGTGCTGATGCGCCGGCTGCCTGACCTCGACGTATTCTTGTCGGCGGCGGCGGAAGAAGTCTTGCGCATGTATAAGCAGGACCTCGACCTGCCCGAGACAACGCGCATCTTCAAGGACAAGACTGCGAGCGCGGTGCCGGTCGGGAGCTTTTATTATGGCGTCTATCACACGTTGATCATGGCGCCGGCGACCTCGAACACGGTTGCAAAATGCGTCTATGGCATTTCAGACAATCTGGCGACCAACGTGTTTGCGCAGGCGGGAAAGACGCGCGTGCCGACCATTGTATTTGCCTGCGATAACGCCCCCGAACTCGATACCGAGGCGCCCAAGGGCATGGTCAAGGTCTACCCGCGCCGCATCGATCTCGAGAATACCGAGAAGCTAAAGAGCTTTGAGGAAACGACCGTCGTCGAAAGCGTTGCTGAACTCGAGCAGGCGGTGGAAAAGCGTCTTGAATGGCTGAAAAACTTGTCTTCCTGACGGGCCGCCTCGCTGAGGACCGGCTTTCGCAGACGTTGGCCGACCTGGAGCTTGAAGATGGCTCGTGGGAAGTGGTGAGCGTTGGCGTGAAGGTGGCAGCCTTGATGACTGAAGCCATCGTGAAAAAGCGCGTGCCAGCGCCGATAGTCGCTGACCGCGTGATCGTGCCCGGCCGTTCGCGCATGGATCTTGCCTCGCTGGGCGAATACTTCGGTGTGCCGTTCGAGCGCGGGCCCGATGAAATCATCGATCTTGCGCAGTTTCTGGGGCGTGGTGGCAAACCGCCTGACCTTTCCAAATACGATGTGCGGATTTTTGCCGAGATCGTGGAATCGCCGATGCTGAGCATAGAGGAGATCGTGACGCGCGGGCTCGAACACGCCAAGGCCGGGGCGGATGTGATCGACATCGGTTGCCAGCCGGAGGCGGCGTTTCCTCATCTGGAAGACGCGGTTCGTGCGCTGAAAGCCAAAGGGCTCATGGTCAGCGTTGATTCCGGCGACATGGATGAATTGCGCCGCGGAGCGCTGGCCGGTGCCGACTTCGTGCTCTCGCTCGATGAGACGACACTCGATGTGGTGGAAGGAACCGCCTGCGTGCCGGTGCTCGTGCCGCGCCCGCATGGCGACCTGGACTCGCTCGTGAGGGCCATCGCATTGGCCGAACAACGTGGCAGCCCGCATGTTGCTGATCCTATTCTCGATCCGATCCACTTCGGGTTTATGACATCGCTTGAACGCTATGCCGAGCTTCGGCGGCGTTGTCCGAAGACTGAAATCCTGATGGGGACCGGCAACCTGACCGAATTGACGGATGCCGACAGCCAGGGCGTCACGGCAATGCTCATGGGCATTTGTTCGGAACTGGCGATCACGAATGTGCTGATTGTGCAGGTCTCGCCGCACACGCGCCGGACGGTGCATGAACACGATGCGGCGCGGCGGGTAATGTTCCGCGCGCGGGAAGATCAGAGTTTGCCCAAAGGGTATGATGGCGGTCTGTTATCGCTGCATGCGCTGGTGCCCTACACCAGTACCCGGGATGGTGTGGCGGAGATGGCCGGCCTGGTGCGAGATGCGAATTTTCGTATCGATGTGACCAAGGCTGGTGTGCACATCTACAACCGGGACCTGCTGGAAACGGCAATCGATGTGTTTGAGTTGTTTCCCAAGCTCGGTGTGGAGGCGGACGGCGGTCACGCCTTTTATCTAGGCTATGAATTGGCCAAGGCCGAGACGGCGTTTCGGCTGGGTAAGCGGTATGTGCAGGACCAGCCGCTCGACTGGGGGGTTGCCGCCGACCGCAAGGCAGAAGATCTTGCCCATCATGCGCCCGAGGGTGCAACGCTGAAGGCCAAGAAGGAAGCCAAGAAGCTATCGGGCAAGAAGCCCTAGCACTGTGCGCCGTGAGGCGATGAAACCAGGAGGTGGGTCTATGCCGTTGATTGTTGAAACGGTGGTGACAACCCGTTCGCTGAGCGGGGATGTGCATATTGCGCCGCTGGGGCTGATCGCAGACGGCGATCACTGGGTCATAGCCCCGTTCAAGCCGTCGAAGACGCTCGATAACCTGCTGGAGAACCCTTGCGCGGTGGCGAACCACACCGATGACGTCAGGGTGTTTGCCGGGTGTCTGACGGGCAGGAGGGCATTCCAGCTTCGACGCGCGCAGAAGGTCGATTGCGGTGTGCTGGCAGAGGCGCTGACGCATTGGGAAATGAAGGTCGAGCGGGTCGAAGACGACGACCAGCGGCCCCGGTTTTTCTGCAAAACCGTTTATCGCGTGGCGCACGGGCCGTGGGGCGGGTTCAACCGGGCCCAGGCGGCCGTGATCGAGGCTGCGGTGCTGGTATCGCGATTGAAGAT
>CAYGRH010000012.1:0-23041 GCA_964352165.1 uncultured Hyphomicrobiaceae bacterium
CCCCAGCATCCGTGCGAGACGCGCGATGCTTTCGGTGCGGGACTTGCCGCGTCCGTCGGCAGTTGCGTGCTGATCGAGACCGTCGGGCAGATTGCCGATGATGCGGCGGATGTCAGCCATCGTGGCGAGATACTCGCGCATCAGGGGGTGCCAGCGGCCTTTGAATGGGACCTTAACGGCAATCGCCATGACGGCAGTGCGGGTCAGCCCCGTGTAAACGAGTTCGCCTGATGCAAGGCGCGTTTCGTCGGTGAAGGCCTGGGGTATCGGCTTGCCGTCAGCAATCGGCACGATGTCGGTCGTGGTCGAGCCCATATCGATGAGGAAGCCGTCACCGATATGGCGTGCTGCGAATTCAGCAGTTGCCAGGAAATTGGCAGAGCCAACCTGAGCGTAGTTGGTTCGTGCCGCATCGGCCGTGCCGAAGCCCGCCCGGCCCTGCCAGAACCGGACGGTCCGGCCGAAGGCTTGCTCCATACGCGCCAGGATATCGTGGACGCCGGCTTTGCGGTTGTCGTAAAGGTCGGAGAGTTCCGCGGTCATTGTGATGGCGCAGCGGTCGGCATCCACTGTCAGGGGGGCAGCGGCCTCAAGAGCGGCTGTGAGCTTATCGGCGCCCTGCCATAGCGGGCAGACGAATTGGGCGGCGTTTGTCAGGTGACCGTTGTTGACGCAGGCGACTTTGAGGTGTGCGCCGCCTACGTCCAATCCGACGATTTTGCTCATCTGGTATGATGTCCCGGCTTGAGGTGTGGTTGAAGTACCGCTTCAGTGCGCGGCTGTCATCTCCGGCGCTCAGGCGATCAGGCGATTTCCATCAACGGTTCAGGATATGCACAGTGTTGGTCATCCCGGTTGTCGATATCAAAGATGGTTGTGCAGTTCGTGCCATCGGCGGGGAGCGGGCGAATTACCGGCCCATCGAGACGCCGCTTAGTCCGGGGTCGAGCGATCCGGTCGATGTGGCGGCGGGCATGCTGGGGTTGTTCGGTCCGACGCGGGCAGGAGCCGCGCAACTGACGCTATACGTTGCCGAACTCGACGGTATCGAGGGGCGCGGGCGGAATACGGATGTCGTTGACAGGCTCGCTCGCAGCTTCCCGGACGTGCGCCTGCTGGTCGATGATGGATCGCGAGGAATTGGCGACCTGTCGCACTATCGCGATGCGAAAAATATTGTTCCGGTGATCGGTTCGGAGACCCTGGGCAACGTGACGGCGCTACAAGATGTCGAGGCGGCGCTTGGGGGCTCCTATGCCTTGTCGCTCGATTGGCGCGGGGAGGATTTTCTGGGTCCGGGCGAGATCCTCAGCAAGGCGTCGATGTGGCCGCAAACAATCGTTGCCATGACGCTGGCCCGTGTCGGCCTGGGCAACGGGCCGGACTTTGCGCGGGTTGCTGCAGTGAAGCGGCTTGCGGGCGACCGCGAGGTGCTTGCCGCTGGCGGAGTGCGCGACATTGCGGATTTGGCCAGGTTGCGCGAACTTGGCGCGGGTGGCGCGCTGATGGCGACCGCGCTGCATGACGGGTCGCTGGGTGCGCATGAGCTTTCGCGACTTGTCTGAGGTGTGCGGTGTTCTATCCGGACGCTGCGCACTGCGCAGGGCGTCGTTCCTGGACGAATAAAAAAAACCGGCGGCCCTTCAGGGTCGCCGGTTTTGTTGTTGTCCCAGGCAGCAATACGGCTGCCCGTTTCCATCTTTAAAGAGACCCTTTGGAGGGCCTGATGACATTGCGTTTCCGCATCGCCATCAGGCTTTAGGTCTCTAGCGGCCTGAAAGCAGTTTTCCCAATCGCTGAAGCAGACCCGTTTTCACGGGTGGGGCTTTGTGATGCTTTTCGTCCTGCTCCGGATGGTTTCCGCTTCAAGAAGCGGCGAACGGATGGCTTGCAGAACCGCGCTGTGCGGTTGCTTCGGCTGCCGTCGGCTTGCCGGCTACGGCGCGCTCGATGGATTCCTTGGTTGCCTGGTAGTTGTACTGCTGGATCTTGGCGTCGTCGGCTGCTTCCCAGTGGATGAAGACGCCAACGCAGATGTACAGGTCATCGGCTTCGTCAGCAGGAATGATGCCTTCGGCGACGCAATCCTGGACAGCCTTTGCAACGCCATGCTGTGCAGGGCCGAACATCTGAACGGCCTGACGGGCGTCCTTGATCGTGACCTTGTTGAACATCACGGTGTTTGGCTTACAAGGCAGGTTAGGCGCGATAACGGCGAGGAGCGAGGTAAAGCCGTCCTTGTTGTTGGTCAGGCTGTTGCAGAAAGCTGTTTCGACAGCGGAACCGCGCGGACCGATGAGGAGGTCGATGTGTGCAACTTCGTTGCCGTCGCCAACCAGCGACTCACCAACCATAACTTTGTTAATCTTGGCCATTGAGGAATTCCTCCCAGAGCTAGAACATTGAGACCGCGATGTGCCACCAGTTCGTGGATCGACAGGCGGTCTTGATAAGACCGAGCTATCCTAGTTGACGGCGAACGGAGAGATTTGCTCCCGAACCGGTTGGCCAGATAGCGGCGCGTCTTCGGCACCGCGCGTAAATAACGCCAGACTACGACTTTAGACAAGGCCTTTGGGTAAGGGAATTTTCCAATATCGACTTTATCAGCCGGTTGATGAAAAGCGTGGCGACGACAAGGTCGGCGGTTGTGCCCGGATTGAGGCCTCGCTGCTTGAGTGAGTTGTCGAACGCCAAAAGGGCCTCAAATGCGGCCGGCGGTGTCGTTGGCTCGAACAATCCGGAAAGTTCCGTTGCCTCCCTGCGTACCATATTAGCGGCTTCGAGCCCGTGTTTGCGGGCGATATGGCTATCTTCGAAGGCTGCAAGATATGTCATGTGGAGCGTGGTGATGGCCAGGTCAGGCCGTTCTGCAATTGCTAACGCCGTCTCGTAGGCTGGCATACCGAGCGTGAAAATGTCGGCATAGTCGGTGGCGTAGGCGCGCGAGATGCGGTCGCGGTGGGCGGCCAACTGCATTGCGCGCAAGAACGTGTCGGTTGGCGGATCTTTTACATCTTCACTGGGTGCATCGCCGAGCCCTGCAGGATTGGCCAGCGCGATAGCCGCAAAAGCGTCGGTGGCATCGGTCTGATTAAGGTCAGCGAGAACAAGGGCGAGAGATTGCCGCAACTGCGTCACGGCCTCTGTTCTTGTCTCGCGGGCGTTGTGAGGTTTGGATCGTTCCAGCTTTTCAATCGCTGCGGCGACGGGCGCGCAGAGCAAAACGATTCCAAGGTTCGTGTTACAGCCTGCTGCCTGGAAACTGGCGGTGACGGCATTGAGCACGCGCCGGCCTACGCGCTCGCCATGGCTGGAAATTGCCGGAGCAGCTGCTGCGGCGGCGGCCTCGAAGTGGCGCGGCTCCATGTCGTGGCCGCTGGCGTAGATATGGACGTTACCGGGCTTGAGGGCGGTCAGTTCGTCGCGGCAGGCGGCCTCGAAATCGTCCGCGATGATGTCGGAAGAGAGAATTGCCGTCATTTCTGCGCGCCCACGGCGTCAAGGCTTGCCATAAAGTCATCGGCGAGACCGTCGGCGATGTCGACGTCGGTGACTGATTGGAGCCCCTTCCAGGCGGGGTTGGAGTTTATTTCCAGGACGTACAGCTTGCCATCGGAGCCGCGGATCAGGTCGATGCCGGCATAATCCGCACCCACGGCTGCGGCCGCGCGGATAGCCAGACCGCTCATCTCTTCGTCCGGCGTGTGGGGCATCGGGCTGGCACCCTGGTGAACGTTTGTGATCCATGACGTGCTCGTCCGGACCATGGCGGCCAGTACGCGGCCACCTGAGACAAGAACGCGCCAGTCCTCGAAGGCGGTATCGCTGTTTTTTATGGCCGGATCATAAACGTAGTCCTGGAGGTAGTAGACGTGTCCGACATCTCCGGGCGGTGGCAACTCGCCGGCAGCGTTAATGCGTGCAATGCCGGTGCCTTGGGAGCCAAACAGGGGCTTGAGGACCTTCTGGCGATCGAATTCGGCTTCGTTTTGCATGATCTCAGGGCTGGTGCTCTCCGTGACGCGGGTGGCTGGATGCGGAATGCCAGCGCGCTGGAACAGGAACGATGCGGTCGATTTATCGACGCAGCGTTCGATCACGCGGGCCTCGTTCCATACGCGAATGCCGGACGCCGACAAGGCATGCAAGATGCCGAGGCGGAAGGTGATCTGTTCGAGCGTCCCCGAAGAGATGGCGCGCACGAAGGCGCCGTCGGGAGGGCTGCCTGCAAAGCCCGGTATTTCCAGGCCGCCGGGCGCGTTGCTGTCAAACGCGCAGGCGCTGAGGGCGGTTCGCGTGACGGATGCTCCGCGACGCTCCATGGCGGCGATCAACTGTCCTGCATGCCAATCGCCACCGTCTTCTTCGGTAAACAGCGCAATGCGCAACGGGCGCGCTTCATGCCGCTCGGGTTCAGCGGAAGCTGGCGTCGACGAGGTCGGCTGCGATTTTTCCAGCATGGAAGGATTGGCCTGTGTCGATATTCGAAACGGTCACGACGGCCGGGCTGAACAGCATCGGGTCGATCTTGTAGAAGTCGCCTTCGACTTCGGCGAAGATTTCCGCGAACGGTTTTCCATAGGCGGGCGAGGTGCTCGACGGCAGGCTTTCGGCCAGCTTGCGGGCAGCCTCGTCGTCGCCGCGCACGAACAACTGGATGCGGCCTGCGAATATGATGCCGTCGTTGGTGCGGCCCATGGCCTTGACGAAATCGGGAACCGGCGGTGCCAGGGGGGCGACGCCGTAACCGTCGATGATGTTTTCGAGTGGAAAGTGGAGTTCGTGCGCCTTGTGGAGTGAGACTTCGAGCACGCGCGCTGCGATCTGCACGGTGCCAGCGAGGCTCCACGTCGGGGCAAACAGGATCGTGAGATCTGAGGGGAGAATGCCGCAGGCCTTAGCGACGCTTTCTGAGACGGTCGATGGCGGGGGCTTATCACCTTCGATCACAAGATAACCGCGGTGGTGCTTATCGACGTATGCGAGTTCCTTGAAAAGGTCTTCCACGCGGGACAGGGCGCGGGCGGGTCCTGAACCTAAAGCAAAAAAGCCGGAGGCTTCTTCCTGGATGGTCCAGCCGGCGTACTGGCTGGCAAGGCAGGCGAGCACGGGGTTGGTTGAATGCACGACAACACCGAGCGGCCAGTTTTCCAGGCCGGACTGCGAAGTGATAGCAACCGTGCCCAGTCCGCCCATGCAGATTTCACCGAGGCGTCGGCCGAGTTCCAGTCCGCCTGATGTTGCCGCGCCGCAATCAATCAGCGTTTCGCCCGCTGCACCGATTGTCACCGCACAGCGGAGATCGGCGGCGTTCGCGACAATGCCGTCGACGATCCGGCCTGCATTGCGATTGATGGAAATGCCGGCGTAATCCGGGCTGTTCATCGGTGCGCTCCCTTAAATCCCTAGTCTTCGTATAGCATTATCCGCAACTGTTCCAAACGGTTGCGGCATTTGAGTTCGGCGTCTTCCGGCGTCGCGGCTTGCGCGTGAACGGTTGCGACCGGTGCGCCGGCTGGAATTTTGCAGCCGGGCGCCGGGCGGTCATGCGCCCAATCCGGCCAATCGATCTGTGGGGCAGTGAGGGCACCTTGGTCAGCGTAAAGGTAGGCGCTGGCGCGGGTGACGGGCTGCCAATCTGCTGCAAGCGTTGCGATGGCATCGCCACCTGTCACAGCCAGGACGTGCGCTGAGAGAAGCGTGCCGGCGTCGTCATCGAGAACATCGAGGGATGCGCCGGGACGCGGATTTACTTCGAGCAGAAAAAGTTCGCCGTCGTGCTGGATGAAGTCGAACGAGACGAGGCCCGTCAATTCGAGCCGGGGCAGAAGGGTGAGGATCAGATCGATCAAGCGGGCTTCTAGCTCGCTTTCGAGCGTGATGTTCCCGACGATGCCTCCAAAGCGGAATGGCTGGTCTGGTGTCGGCGAAAGCCAGGAACGGGTGAATGCGAAGGCTGGGCCGTTGCGTGTGGCAAGTACGGTTGCCGACAGAGGCTCGCCGGGGATCTGCTGTTGAAGATAACGTTTCGCGGATAAGCGATTACCGGTCTGCCAACGCCGGATGTGGGTTCCGCCCATGCCGCCGATGCGCTTGGAAAGCCAGTCGCCCGGTCCCGCTGTGTCGGATTTCTGCGCTGGCAACAGCGTTGCCGGATGGGGAATTCCGATTTCCGCCAGAAGTGGGAAGAAGACGGCCGGGTCTTTGACATTGGCGACCGATTGCGGGCTGCAGCCGAGGAGCCGGTATTGACGTGCAAGGGTTTCAATCAGCTTTGGCGTGCCTTCGAACCCCGCTCCGAGGAGCAGCCCGGCGGGGGGGGCAGCCGATGCCGCTGACAGCTTTCCAAGCGCGTCCAGCAGGTCGCCGGCGCGAAATCCGCGCCGAACGATCTCAGGCAGAACGATGATGTCTTGGGCCGCCGAGCGGGTGTCGAGATCGCCGTAACCATCGACAACCAATGGCGCGAACCCCGCCTTTCGCGCGGACTGTGCTAGAGCCCGCGCGGAGAACCCGGCGATCAGGACCGGCTGCAAGGTCAATTGACGATCGAGCGGGCCAGATCGAAGGCGTGGCGGAAGTCGAGGTGCTGAGGTTCACTGGCCTCAAGCATGCGCTTGAACAAGCCGGACTGTGTTTTGTACTTCACATCGCCGATGGCGAGCGGGCCGACACCGCGTGTGGTTTTACAGCCAGGCAGGACGTCGCCTTTGTTGAACAGGTCCATACCTTCGACGCCGGTTGGCGGTACGGCGTTGACGTCGGCTGCGACGAGGAGGTTCTTGGCTGCGCCCATGTCTTTCGTGCTGAGGACCTGTACGCCCGCGGCGGCAGCGGCAAACACCACTTCCGCGTTGGCAATAATTTCTGCTTTCTGTTCAGGCGTTTCGCCAGCAACCGGTTCGAGATCGACGCCGAAGCGCTCCTTGCAGACTTCCGCGCTCTTGAAGACGCGCTCGATGCCGCGGTGGGCGACGAGCTGGACCTTTGCGCCTTCGAGGGCTGCGATGACGGATGATGCAAAACCGACGACACCCGTAGCGCCGAAAACGGCAACGCGCGTATTCTTCCAATCGCGATTGAATTCGTCCTTCAGGACTTTTTCAACACGGGCGACCATGGCCGCGGCTGTCGTAAATGATCCGGCCGGGTCGGCAAAGACGGACAAATGAAATGGCGGGACGAGGGCTTCCTTGGCAGCCTTCATCATGTCGAGGGCAAGTATAGCGTCCTTGCCGCCCATGAATATCCCGGTGCGAATGCCGTACTCGGGCGGCCGGGAGAAGATCGCGTCCTGCACGAGGCCTGCAACTTCCTCCTTCGTCACGTTAATATAGGGCACGATCACCTTGTAGCCGGCGTCAGCAGCCATATTCACGTCGAAAGGGCTCATGTGCTTTTGTGGTGCAAGCATGTGCAGAATTGGTGTGGCATCGCTCATGATGATCTCCCTTCGTGTATTTCCTCGGCAGGCGATGCTTGTGCGTCGACGGCTGCCCCGCGGTTGCGCCCGCGGACGATCATGATTTCAAGGCCCCTGCGTTTAGCGTCTTCGACGAAAGAATGATAGAGCCTTTCGGCCGCAAGGCGGTCCGGAGCGAAGGCAAATCCGGTCGGGCCCCATGAGCTTTGGCCCAAACCGACCGCGCCGGCCTCACCCATTCGGGTCACGATTTCAGCGACGTCCGGGCTGCTCCAGATGCCACCGCCCTGCGCCTTGGCGAAGTGCGATCCGACGATTTCCTGAATTTCGGTGATGCACGAGCCGAATGACTTCAGGTCGTGTTCGGCGAGCGAGGGCAATAGCCGCATGAGCGCCAGACGGCAAAGGTGGGCTGCGTCTTCCTCTGGCATCGGCTCGAGGTTCTGGAATGCTTTGGTTTCTCGTTCGCCGTGAACGCCGGTTTCCTTGCTGTCGAGTACGAGGAGTACGCGCCAGTCGTCGGGAAAGGCCAGTTGTGAAAGGACAGGTGGGGCGTGATCGCGCTTGCCGCGTCCACCATCGACGATAAAGCCACCGGCCTGGAACGCTGCCAGTCCGATTGCCGAGCGTGCGCCGCGCTCCTGCATTTCGCCAAGTTGGAAGATCGAATGACGCTGGTTTTCAAGAAGCGAAAGCGCTGCGCCAATGGCGATGGCGAGTTGGGTGCCAGACCCCAGGCCGGAGTGGGCTGGAATGGCTTGCGTGATATCGACGTGATAGCCGGACTGGAGACCGAGCGCCTGAGTAAACCGGTCGAGCGTTTTTAGTGCCCGCGCGGTTTCCTTGCCAGTCGCTTTGTTGGCTGCAGCGCGCGACAGGGTCAGAACCGTTGCCGGTTCCTCGATTGCCATGCCGATGCTGCCATAAACCCGGCCGAGGCCGCCGTTGAGATCCAGGAAGCCGAGATGAAGGCGTGCGGGTGCTTTGACGTGCACGCTTTCGGTTGTTGGAACTTGCTGCATCTTTTCTTTCGGTCGGATTTCGGTTCGGCGGGTGTGGTTCAATTCCTCGGGCGAAGTTGGCTGACAGCAGCTCGCCCGTAGGGATGTTTTTATGCTCGGGCGCGCGGATTGGCAAAAAGGACCGCGAACCGCGCCCCGGTAGGTATGCGGGGTCGAAACGAGGCAACCGCAGCGTGTGATTTGGTCAAGCCGGCGTGTTGGCTTGCTCAAACGTTTTCTTTTGGCGCAAGTCGAACTAGGGTCGCGCTTCGATCACAGTGTCCACCAAAGGCGGAGCGAGAGCAATATGAGTGCAGAACGCGAGCAGGCCATGGGCGAGGCCGAAGTTGTCGCATGGCTTGAGGCTAATCTCCCTACATGGCGGTTGGAGGACGGCTGGGTGCGCCGGACCTACAAGACGAATAGCTGGAAGGGCACGTTGATGGTCGTCAACACCGTCGGGCATCTGGCAGAGGCGGCGTGGCATCATCCCGATATCACTGCGTCATATGCGTGGGTCGAAGTTCGTCTCGTGACGCATTCGGCCAAAGGCATTACGGGCAAGGATCTGGAGCTTGCCAAGAAGATCGAGGAGGTCGTGGCGTGGCGGCCCGGCAAAGAAGGCGGTGCGCTCGAGGGAACGCCTGAGACCGACATGCGATTTGCCTACATCAAGTACGACTGACGATGAGAGCGGCCGCGCACTGACAAAGGCAAATAAAGCATGACGGATTGGGACGCGATTATCGCGTTGGGTTCGAACATTGGCGACAAGGTCGCTAACGTCGAGAAGGCACGCGAACTTTTGTGCAGCGGCCCCGCCAATGAGGTGAGCGTCGTTACGGCCTCGCGGATCTACAAAACGCCGCCCTGGGGGATAACCGATCAGGATTGGTTCGTTAACGCATGCATGAGCGTCAAGACAAGCCTGGAGCCGCATGAACTCTTGCGCCGGTGTCTGGCTGTCGAACAGGTGATGGGCCGTAGACGTGCAGAAAAATGGGGGCCGCGACTGATCGATCTCGACGTGCTGGTTTATCGCGGGGTGGAAATTGCCGACGACGAATTGGTACTCCCGCATCCTCACATCACCGAGCGCGCATTTGTATTGATCCCGATGCGCGAGGTTGCGTCCGACCTGGAGTTGAAAGGGCGCAGCGTGGGCGAATGGGCCGAAGAGATCGATGCGACCGGGGTTGAGCCGATAGAGACCGAGGTTTGAGGCAGGCCGCGTCCGGCAGGGTCTGATTGTCTCGTCCGTCCCAACGAAAAAAAGCCGCCGGGTTCTCCCCGGCGGCTTTAATTTTTCAACGACGTCAGTCGAGCAAGACGAGCTTACTTCTTCGTGCCGTCAGCGTTGTACGTGGCGAGATACGCGATCAGGTCCGCGCGATCTTCTTCCTTCTTGATGCCGCCGAAGATCATCTTCGTCTTTGGAACGAGAGCTTTCGGGTTTTCAAGGTAGGCGCTGAGGTTGGTTTCATCCCAGGTGATGCCGGACTCGGTCATGGCTGCGGAGTATTTGTACTCGGGTTCGCCACCAGCTTTGCGGCCGATGATGCCATTGAGTTCGGGACCGACTTTGTTCTTCGCGCCTTCGCCGACGGCGTGGCATGCGCGGCACTTCTTGAAGACATTTTCGCCCTTGTCCACATCGCCTGCGTAGGCGAAAGACGGGGCGGCAACGAGCATGGCAACGGCGAGCATTTTCTTAAACATCAGGTGCGTTCTCCCTCCAGGATTAGCTTATTTTGGGCGGCAGGCCCAATCAACAGGAACACTGGCTAGTGTTGCAAGTGCTTTCTGAACAGTGCGTGAACTTGGCGCACAGCTGAAAAACAGCCAGCATTCGTAACGTCTTATCGCATCGAAGCCAAGCGTCCGATGCGATAATAGTTCTATGCCTTAAGGACTGGAAGCGTCTGTTTTAGGGCCGCCCATCCGGCGGAAGACGAGTTCCGGCGGTTCCTTGTGGGATTCTTCTTCGGCGACCTTTGCCCAGTCTTCGTGTAGCGGGGACAATGAGCATGCCGGGTCGGTGTTTGCGGCATCACCGGTCAACGCATAGGCCTGACAGCGGCATCCACCGAAATCGATCTCCTTGCGCGGGCAGGACTTGCAAGGCTCCTTCATCCAGTCCGTACCGCGATACATCTGGAACGCTTGGCCGTCGAGCCAGATCTCAGACAGGCGTTTGTCCCGCACGTTGTCGAATTCGAGACCTGGAAGAGATTCGGCCGCGTGGCACGGCAGGACCTTGCCCGAAGGCGTGACGTTGATGATGCCGCGGCCCCAACCGCCCATGCAGGGCTTGGGATACTTTGCGTAGTAGTCGGGCACGACGAAATCGATGACGAGGACGCCTTTCAGCCGCTCGCGCGCTTCAGCGACGATGTGTGCGCTCTTCATGAACGCTTCTTTCGTCGGCATGAGGGCTGAGCGGTTTTTCAAGGCCCAGGCGTAATACTGTACGTGGGCGACTTCCAAACGGCCCGCACCGACATCGACGGCGTATTGGATGATCGCCGGCAGGTTCTCGATGTTCTGGCGGTGGATTGGCGCGTTAACGGTGAGCGGCATGTCGAGATCGCGCACCCACTTCGTCACTTCGAGCTTCTTTGCCGATCCGCCCTTGTAGGCGCCGATGCGGTCTGCATTGGCGGCATCGGCGTCCTGGATCGAAAGCTGGACGTGATCGAGGCCGCGATCCTTGAGGCCCGACAGGCGCTCCTTTGTCAGCAGCACGCCCGCGGTAATGAGGTTTGAGTAAAGGCCGACTTCGGCTGCGGTCTCGACGATATCCTCAAGGTCTTTGCGGGCAGTGGGCTCGCCGCCGGATAAGTGAATCTGGAGGATGCCAAGGTCTGCTGCCTGCCGCATGACCGATTGCCAGTCCTCGGTCGACAGCTCCGTGTTGACGCGCTCCATCTCGATGGGGTTGGAGCAGTAGCCACATTGCAGCGGACAGCGGTGGGTCAGTTCGGCCAGGAGGCCCACCGGGGCGCGTGCGCAGTTTTGTTTCAGCTCGGTTGCGTCCGCGTTCTGGACTGTTACGGGGCTCGCTTCGTTCATGAGGTGACGACTCCCTTATCTGCGAGGTCCTGCACCATTGAAACGATGTCATTCAAGATGACGTCTGCAGGAGCTTGATAGTCGCTTGCCAGCTGAGCAGCGATGTCGCTCATGGTGCGGTTGCCATCGCAAAGTTTCAGGACTTCGACGGCGATATCGTCGGGTTCGAAGACGCGCTCCGGTGCCAGCACAATCCAGCGCGCGCGGCCTTCGTCGTGACGCAGTTTGATGTGGCGGGGCAACTTCGGCTTGGTGTCGGCGTCAACCATAAGGCGCGCACCGCGCGCGCGTGATTGAGGAGCCGGCGGCTGGAGCATTGCGTCGGGTGTTTCGCCGGGCCGGAAGGCGCCGGGCGGGATGTGGCCTTCGATGTAGGCATTGTAAAGCGCGTCGAGCTGAACCCACAACACGTTGCACTTGAAGCGGACAGCATCGACGCAGGCTTCCTGCTCTTCGCGCGTCTTGGCATGCTGCTTGATGTAGGCGAGGGCAAAGTCGGCGTCGCGCGGGGCCTGGCTGAGACGGCGCTTGAAGTAGGCCATCACCTTATCATCGATGAAGTCATAGTTCTCCAGCATGCCGGAGATGCGCTCTTTGTGGATCTTGGGCGCAAAGAGTTCGGTCAGCGAGGAGGCAACCGCGATGGTGAGTGGCTGCTCGCGCACGAACTGAACATAGGCTTCGACGGCAAACTGGGTTGCGGACATCGCGCCGCGGCGTGAGGTGACGTAATCGCGCTTGAGGCCAAGGCCATCGGTGAGGACGAGCCAGCGCTCGATGCCGCCTGGTTCTTCGCCCGAGCCGTCATGATCGAGGACGCGGTGGCCCCATTCGCGGCGCAGGTCGCGGTCGTGTACGCGCGACATGAAGGCTGCGTCCTTGCGCGGCACGGCTGATTGGTAGCAGTAGCGGTTGAGTGCCCAGGCCTGAACCTGTCCGAGGTTGAGCTTGCCGCCGTGCAGGAGGTGATGAAAGGGGTGCTTGTCGTGATAGCGCTCTGCGCCAACCGCGCGGATGGCGGCTTCGAATTCATCATGGGTCCACAGTTGGCCCGACTTGTCTGATGCCGTTTCGGCAGTGATCGTTGTGTGTTCGTTCATAGGCGGACCTCCATTCCATCGAATGCGACATCCCAGCCGGCGTCTTGAGTGGCTTTACGCTCGGGCGAATTATCGTCCAGTGCGGGATTCGAGTTATTGATATGGACATAGATACGTCGCGAAACGTTCAAAGGTTTGAACGCGGCCATAGATCCTTCAGGGCCGGACATGCTCATGTGGCCCATGCGCTGGCCTGACTTGTGCGACAGGCCCTGCGAGATCATCTCGTCGTCGGTAAACAAGGTGCCGTCGAAAAATACGAGTTGTGCATCTTGCAGGCGCTTGGCCAATGGCTCGTCGATGGTGGCGCAGCCGGGAATGTAGAAGAACGACTTTCCGGTTGCCGGTTCGCTCACGCGAAGCCCGATGGTATCACCCTTCTGCGTGCCGAAATTTGCTCCCTGGGAAGCGTCCTCAAGGTAAAGCGCGACTTTGCCTGGGACATCGAAGGCTTCGATGGTGATGCCGAGGTCGATGCCGGCCCCTTTGAGGGGCGTTGGTTCGTCCATCGGCAGTTCTTGGCGTAGGACGTGGTCTGGATTGAGCACGTTGAAAACCGAATTGGCCTTGAGCGTCGCAAGGACGCGGCCCGAACCGTAGAGCGAGAAAGCCTGGCCTTCGCGCAGGTTGATGAGGCCGATGATGTGGTCGACATCGCCGTTTGTCAGGACGGCGGCCTTGATTGGGCTGGAGCGGAGCGGTCCAGTGGCCGCCGGCCAGAGCTCCGGTGTCTGGTTGATCTGTTGGCGCAGGTCGGGTGAAGCGTTGAGCAGGATCCAATCAGTGCCGTTTGAGCTGACAGCCAGCGAGGACTGCGTGCGGGGCGCAAAGCCCGTTTTGCCTGCGCGAACGTTAGCGCTCATGTGTCCGTTGCAGTTCCACTGAGGGAAGCCGCCGCCAGCTGCTGCGCCGAGTACTTTGATGTGCATGATGCCGTGCCATTCTGCGCCCTACCGCCAGGGCGTTGTGAAGATTGTAAAGGCCGAGTTTGCAAGACTTGGCTCGGGGTCCTGCCGCTGGCCTGCCGGGCGGATGGTAGCTCACGGGGGCCGAACCTTGGCAAGCGCTTGAAGAGGCGCAATATTTTTGACGGCGCGATCTCGGAATTACGGATTGTAAAGGGCCGAGCCTGCGAGGCCCTGTTGCCGCGTCACCTGCCGCATTCGTCTGACCGAACTGCTTACGACACAACGATGCTGATCATTTTGCTGCTGGTCGTGGAGGCGATTGAAACCCGCCGGAGACGTCGCGGGGCGTGCGGCAAACGGAACGGCGCACTATATCAGTCGCCACGATGCTCCAGACATGACAACGGCGGCCGAATGCTCGACCGCCGCGTCTTCATGCAGAGCATGAAAGGTCGATCAGGACACCAATTAGATGATGTCGATGTCAGCTGGCAGGTAGCTCGTGACTTCCAGGCCAACTTCCTGTTCGCGAACCTGTGGCTTGTTCCAAACTTTCATAGTTTTTCTCCCAGTTAATTGCTTGTCTGTTTCATACGATGGCGAATTTCGAGCGCTGGCCTTAGGTGTCGGGAAGTTGAAGTTGGTCGAATACTTGATAAGACCGCTTTACTGCCGAACGTTGACCGCGTCGCCTGACTTTATAGAGCACATCGCTTATGGCCTTGGCAAGGTCGAACATTGTTACAAAAACCAAGAAAATCGGGGTTTTGGGGCGGTTTTTTCTGTTTCCTCGGTTTCGGCGGCCTAGTCATGGCGCGAATTGTTATGCTGTAACAGTAATGAAGTTACACTTGTGCTGTTATAGTGTTTCGAGAGTTGTCTTGCGTATATACTTGCTCATGGCGTGTGGGCATCGCTTGCATCCGGTTGCAGCCATTTCAGCGCACCATTGGCAGCACGGACAGCGGATGCAAACGTCGCTTGGAGAAGGTATCCGCCGGTGGGTGCGGCCCAGTCGAGCATCTCGCCGGCGACAAAGGTTCCCGGCTTCTTGATCAGCATGGCATTCGCGTCACGTTCGCCTGCATCGATACCGCCTGCAGTAGAGATTGCGGTTTCGATGCCTCCCATCGCATGTACGCTCAGGGGCACGGCTTTGATGAGTTTTGCGAGGGCTAGCGGGTTTTCGGGCAAGCTGCCCGCTTCTGGCTCGCGGGCAATGGCGATGGCTGGGGGTGAAAGGGCGGCTGCTTTTCGCAAGAATGTTGAGAGGCTTTGGCGGCCGCGTGATCCTGCTAGACGCTGGGTCAGCTGGTCGAGAGAAAGGTCAGGGCGTAGATCGATTTCGATTAAAGCTGGTTTGCCCTTGTCCAGGTCGCGCATGACGGCGCTGTTAATGGCGTAGATTGCGCCGCCTTCCAATCCTGTCCGTGTGATCACCGCTTCGCCGCGAGCTCTGGTCTGACCGCAGGTGACAGCGATGCGCTTGATCGGTGCGCCGTTGAATTTTTCGCTCAACGGTTTTGACCATTCGATTGCCACGCCGCAATTGAAGGGGCGTAGGGGGCTGACCGTTATGCCTTCCTGCGCCAGGACGCCTTTCCAGGCACCGTCCGATCCCAACCGCGGCCAGCTTGCTCCTCCCATGGCAAGGACCACGGCATCTGCGCGAATCGTGGTCTCAAAAGCGCCATCGGGCTTGTCGCATTGGAATATTAGACCGCCGTCGTTGTTCCAGCCTGTCCACCGCATACGGGTATGAAGGGCCACGCCCAGATGATCGAGGCGACGCAGCCAGGCCCGCAGAAGGGGGGAGGCCTTCATCGCTTTGGGAAAAACCCGGCCGCTTGAGCCAATGAACGTTTCGACGCCGAGGCCGTTCGCCCAGGCTTCAAGGGCGGCCGGCGGAAATGCCTCGATGTCAGCAAGGACCGCCCCAGCGGGGTCAATGTAACGGTTCAGGAATCGCTCAAGCGGTTCGGAATGAGTGAGATTTAGGCCGCCCCGGCCAGCCATCAGGAACTTGCGGGCGGGAGACGGCATCGCTTCATAGATGTCGACGCGATGGCCGCCTGACGCCACGATCTCAGCCGCCATCAGGCCGGCGGGGCCGGCACCAATGATTGCAACCGACTTTGCGTTTTGCGGGCTTGGGCTCGAATGGGGGCTCATTTTCACGGGGGAGGCCTACCAGGTGCCGGTGTTCTCCATCGATGCCCAGGGTTCGCGCTTTTCAAGCGCCTCGCCTTTTTGCAGCAACTCAATCGAGATGTTGTCTGGGGATTTGACGAACGCCATGCGGCCGTCGCGCGGCGGGCGATTAATGGTGACGCCCTGATCTGCGATGTGCTGGCAGGTGGCGTAGATGTCGTCCACTTCAAATGCCAGGTGGCCGAAGTTGCGCCCGCCGTCATACGTCTCCGGGTCCCAATTGTAGGTGAGTTCCAACAGGGGTGCTTTTTGTTCAGCGGCGCGACGCTTGTCTTCGGGAGCTGCCAGGAAGATGAGCGTGAAGCGGCCCTGCTCGCTTTCCATCCGCCGCATTTCGCGCATGCCCATGACGTCGCAATAGAATTTCAGGCTGGCATCGACATCGGCGATGCGGACCATCGTGTGGAGGTAACGCATGTATGGCTCCTTTGATCGTTTGAAGCGGTGGGTCGCCCGTGGCGCTTTCTGTTTGCTGTCCGATGATGCTGTCCTAACCGGTCCGTGGCTTGGTGAACACCTGTTCGCGTTAGAACGCGCGCGCCGGGCCGTTCGTCTGGACAGCTCAGTTTCCGGGAAGAGCGGCGCATTTGCCTGCGCCGATTGTGCGGTTGACATGATGCAGCATGGCTTTTCGCGCTGCGAGGTCGAAGGGGAGTTTCCAGCCAGATTTTTCGATTTTCCAACGGTCGCCGGAGCTTGCGCTAGGGGGCGGATAACTTTGTCACGCAACTGCAACACTTGGACGAGAAGTGTGAAATTCTCCGTGAGTGGATAAGTGGTGCATTAGCGATGGTCGGAGTGCGCGGTCCGGGTGCCGCGGCGAGGCGAAATCGTCATGAAATCCCGTGCGAATCATCGGTTGTGATTCGCAAGGCAAAACCTGTCTAGAGGGGTCGGTTGGGGTGTTGAGAACGGCGTTCACGGATGGTCGGCGGTAGGTTTTCGCGGAGCGATGCCGGATCGACGGCGTCAATTAAAAAATTGTTTTATTTCAGTGCCTAAGGCGGCTTTTTCTCATGCTGTTAACCACGACTTGAAGCCCGTTTGAGGGGCCAAATTGGGGTTTTGGGGGTAGCGCGCGCTGAAAGGGATGGTATGAGTCTGGCCATCCTGATTTGCCGAATCGCAGGTAGAGGGCAAACTCTTGCGGCGTGCTTCTTTCAGGGTGTCGTTTTAGTAATTAAACAGCAGCCTTTGAAAAAGGGCGGGGGAGTGTAAATGGCGGAGTCTAAGCTAACACCCGAGATCGGCGAAGTGTCGATTGAGGATAGCCTTGAGCGCCTCGAGGAGGCAGGTCTCGAAGTTTTCGAGATTGCCGGTTCGATCAAGTGGTTTGATGCATCCAAAGGCTACGGGTTCATTGTGCCCGATAATGGTCTGGGAGATGTCCTGCTTCACGTGACATGCCTGCGTGCTGGCGGCTATCAGGTCGCCTATGAGGGAGCGCGCGTTCATTGTCAGGTGATGAAGCGTCCAAAAGGGATGCAGGCCTTCCGTATCCTGTCGATGGATGAAAGCACGGCCATTCATCCTTCTCAGCTTCCGCAGCGCACGCACGTTATCGTGCAGCCGGAAAGCGATTGGGAGCGGGCCATCTGCAAGTGGTTCAATCGGGTAAGGGGCTTTGGGTTCCTTACGCGCGGCGAGGGTACGCCGGACGTCTTCGTACATATGGAGACGTTGCGCCGGTTCGGCTTTACTGAGTTGCGGCCCGGGCAGATCGTCCAGGTCCGCTGGGGGTACGGTTGCAAGGGCTGCATGGCGGCTGAGCTTCGTCCCGACGGTGTACCGACAGGGCTTCCATCCTCTCATTAAGTTGAGGCACTGCGTGAAACCCATTCACGATACGTTTTTGGACAGGGCTGCCTTCGTGGTGGCCCTGTTTGCCCTTATGGTTTTGCCGTTGCTGCTGGCTTACGGGGCGCACGGCGAGCCAATGAACACTGAAAAACTGGTCATTGAGACTTCCAGCGGGCCGCTGACGTTCGATGTCGAGGTGGCCCGCGAGCCGCGCCAGAAAGCCATGGGCTTGATGTTCCGCAGCGAGCTTCCGGCCATGAAAGGCATGTTGTTTCCCTACGAGGAAACAGGCGAGATTACGATGTGGATGAAGAACACGTTGATCTCGCTCGATATGGTTTTCATTGGAGCTGACGGGCGGGTCGTTGGAGTTGCGGCGCGCACCGAGCCGATGTCGGAAAAGATTATCAGCTCGAGAGTTCCGGCGGCCGGGGTGTTAGAGATCGCGGGCGGGGAAGCTGAGCGACTTGGCATCGTGCCCGGCGATGTTGTTCGGCACTCGCACTTTGGAACCGCGCCGCAGTAATATGTGCCTTAGCGACGAGGCCAACGGATACTCCCACTCAAGCTTTGCGTTCCAACGGCTGCTCTGCGATCGCGGGGAAAAGCTGGCTTTAACCTCGTTTCATGTGGCATGCCGCCCTTGTCTGTAGGGTTTAAATACGCTTTTTAGTCGATGGTTTGCGCGATGGCTGGCGGGGGCGGCAACAATTCGCGGGTGATTGGGCAAGTGCCATCTTGACCTGGAGGCTTTCAGGCTGCACAGAAGTCGGGCTCGACACGAGCACAGACGAAGACGCGAAGAAATCGGGGCATAGCTCAGCCTGGTAGAGCGCCTGCTTTGGGAGCAGGAAGTCCGGAGTTCGAATCCCCGTGCCCCGACCATCCTTCGGGCCGGTTTTTTTCGCGTAGACGTTCCCATACCTTGGGTTAAGAGGCCGACGGGGGTTTCCCTGCTAAGTGGTGGCTGCCGTCAACGGCATGGAATTCGTCAAATGGTTGCACGCATCTACCGGCCCGCAAAAACCGCTATGCAATCAGGGCAGGCGCGGACCAAGGAATGGGTCCTGGAGCATGAGCCAGCTGCGCCTCGCGGTGTTGAACCTTTGATGGGTTGGACGAGTTCCAGCGACACGCGCTCGCAAATCAAGCTTGAGTTTGAGAGCAAGGAAGATGCAATCGCGTATGCACAACGCAACGGTATTGCCTTCCGTGTGATTGAGCCGAAAGTTCGCAAACCGGTGCGGAAGTCCTACGCTGAGAATTTCGGCTACGGCCGGATCGTCCGCTGGACGCACTGAGGCGGGCCCACCGGATCGAGGCGGCACTCCAGGATTATGTGTTTCCTGAATGATTTTGCCGCGCTTTATTGGTGCTGTCGTAGTTTCATCCTGCGAGGCCTCAATTCGAAGGTCGGTTTGGGGACTTGGGTCTTGGCTGATTGGCCGTGACGGTGTAGCTCAGTTCAGTGATCGGTCCCGTAGCTCAACTGGATAGAGCACCTGCCTTCTAAGCAGGATGTTGCAGGTTCAAGTCCTGCCGGGATCGCCAACTCATCGTGGGTTCGGGACCGTGCGCGGACTTCCCCCATCATCTTTATAGGTTCAATCGTTGCGAACGACACCGCTGCCGCTGGTGGTGGGCGGAACGCAGGTTTGCGTCGCGGCTGAGACCTTGATCACCGTCAAAGAATACATTCGGTTCTTGCGATCTGATTGGTGCCATGTTGCGGACTGAAGTGCACTGACATGCAGCTCTGTCTGCTTGTTTGCGGCTATGTGCCGTGATTGCGGGACGAGCGGTCATTCGTGCTGCACCTTTAGATTTTGAAGAACGGGCCGGCAGGGGCGTCAGGTGAAGCATGAGTGCAGCTGGCTGAAACGGTCACGCCCCAGGACAGGTAGCGATGGATCTGACTTTCTACATTGATTGGCTGGGCGACCGGGGCGTTGAGTTTTTCGGTGGGCTGGCGGTTGGGCTTGCATTCGGTTTTTTTGCGCAACGCAGCCAGTTCTGTCTGAGAGCTGCGACGGTTGAGTTCTGGCGCGGTTCGCCAGGCGCCAAACTTGCGATCTGGCTGCTGGTGTTTTTTACGGCACTTGCCGGCACGCAGGCACTGCTTGTCAGCGGCGCGTTGGACAAGGCCAGTGTGCGCCAGCTATCGGCGACGGGTTCGCTTTCGGGTGCCATCGTCGGCGGGTTGTTGTTCGGGGTCGGCATGGTGCTGGCGCGCGGTTGCGCAAGCCGGCTGCTGGTTTTGTCAGCGACCGGCAACATGCGCGCGTTCATGGCCGGACTGCTGCTGACAATCGTTGCGCAGGCGTCATTGAGCGGCGTGCTCTCGCCGCTGCGGATAGAGATCGCCAACTGGTGGCCGATTTCTTGAGGAGCGCGGGACCTTTTAGGTAGCTCGCCTCAATGGCTCGGCATTGTGATTGGCGTTTTCGGATTGGCGGGCGCGGCTGCGTGGGCTGCCCGTTGTGAAATCGGGCGCTGGGCGTGGGCAGGCGGCATCGGGGTTGGGCTGGCCATTGTCGGCGGGTGGGCGTTTACCGCCGGGCTTGCGGCTCAATCGTTTGAATTGATCGCGGTGAAGAGCGTCAGTTTTACGGGACCGAGTGCTGATACGCTGATGAGCCTCGTTGACCGCCCGCAACCTGATCTCGGTTTTGATCTTGGGCTCGTGCCGGGCGTCTTTGTGGGTTCCATGATCGGCGCGTTTCTGGGTGGCGATATCCGTATTCAAGGGTTTGATGAAACGACCGGGATGCTGCGCTACATCATCGGGGCTGTGTTGATGGGATTTGGCAGCATGCTGGCTGCGGGCTGTGCCGTGGGGGCCGGCGTCACCGGTGGCTCGGTGATGGCGCTGACGGCGTGGCTCGCATTGTTGTGCATGTGGATTGGCGCCGGTCTTGCCGACTTCGTTGTCGATCGCGGCGGCGGGCGGTTGTTGAGCGAGAGGCGAGCGGTCAAAGCCTGAACGGCTTCGGTGACCTTATTGCGCGCCGATGAGGCGGTCGACGGGCGCGAAATCGTCGGTCAGCACCAGCGGCGAGAGCTGTTGGGTTAGCTTGGCTGTGGTGGCATCTGAGAGGCGCACCCAGGCTAGACCCTGTTGCAGTCGCGATCCCAACAGGCCTTTCGGGGTCGGTTTGTCCATTGCGGCAATCACGTAGGTTGCGCGCGTGACCTCCTCGTTCGACTGCCAGATTTCCACTGTCGGAAACACCTTTTCCAGCGTGTCTGCCACCGAGAGCATCAGCCTTGGTGCGGTCGGGCTATCGACGACGTTCATCACATACATGCCGTCTTGTTTGAGCCGCGAGCGCACGAGGGCATAGAACTCCCGGGTGACGAGGTGCTGAGGGACGGCGATGTCGTGGAAGGCGTCGCCGACGATAACGTCGTAGGCCGGCGGGCCGGTTTCAGCACTCAGGGCGCGGCGCGCGTCCATGTCGCGGATTTCAAGGTTGGGCGCGGCCGTATCCAGCCACATATGCCGGCCGGCTGCCGCGGTCACCTGCGGGTCGATTTCAGCGACCACGACTTTTGCGGCTGGGTATTTGTGCAGCCATGCGCGCGGCAGTGTGTAGGCCCCACCGCCGATGAAGAAAGCGCTGAGCGGACCATTTGATTTGACGTTGAGTTCGACGAGGCGGTCCTGTGTTTCGACGTATCCGGAAACGAGGGCTTTGGGTACTTCGCGAAGATTGATGCCATGACCGAGATGGTCCAGGACGAGGATGCGGGCTGGTGTGCCGATGTCGGCTGAGGCATCGACGACGCGGATGCAGTAATAATCGCTTTCGTAGTCGCAGTTCGAAGTGAAGGCGCGGACGGCGGATCCGGCGGCCAGCAGGACGAAGCTGAGACCAATGCCGATGCCAAGCGGCAGCACGATGTTAGTTAGCGTCGTTGCGCGCGAGGTCCCAACCTCAGGCTTTGTGCTTTCGAGGCTGACGAGGCGGAGCGCATCGCGGAACATCAACACGGCGAGAACAATATAGACGGCTGCCACAAGCAGGATGGTGTTGATCGTGCCGAGCCAGGAGATGAACACGAAGCCTGCGGCAAGTGTGCCGGCGATCGAACCGACAGCGCCTGCTGCATAGAAGGTGCCGAGGATATGGCCCAGCGGATAGGCGCGGGTATCGATGGCCAGTTTGGTCAGCACCGGCGAGGGGATGCCGACGAACACACTGGGCAGGAAGAACAGCGCGGTTGTGATGATGAGGATGGTGGGTAGTGCGGGTAGGTTCAAGTTGATGACGGGACCTGAGAGAATGCGGATCAACACCAGGCTCGCCGCAGCGGTGAGTGCGGCAAACAGTAGGGCCCAACCGACATCGCGAGCGGCAAGGGCTGGCTTTTTTTCTGCTATGCGGCCGCCGATCCAATGGCCGAGCGAAAAGCCCGCGAGTACGACCGCAATGATCGCAGTCCAGGTGTAAAGCGACATGCCGAGGTACGGCGCAATCATGCGGCCGGCGACGATTTCAACGACAAGCCCGCAGGCGGCCGACAGCGCGGTGACCACCAGGTAGACCCAGATGGCACCACGTTGCGGGGGGGCAGCGGCATGTGGAGTATGTCCATCGCCGCTGGAAGAATTTCCATTGCTGGAAATGTCTGGTTCCGGCGTCTGGCTCACGCCGGTTCGAAGGCGTAGACGTCGCCTGATTTGGCAACGCGGCCCAAGCCGCCGGATGGCAAGTGATAGCCGATGATACGCGCTTCATCAGCGGCGAGTTCGGCGAGAAGCCGTAGGCGCGTTTCAACGCCGAGCTCGGGGATGTGGTCGGAACCGGTTTTCCATTCAGGATGCTTGAAGGAAATGATGGGGTGGGTCAGCGCGTCGCCGAGGACCACGAGTTTTTCCTTGCCTGAAGTCAGCGACACAGAGATATGGCCCGGCGTGTGGCCCTTGGTATCCATGATGGTGATGCCCGGTGCGATCGTGTCTCCGGGCGCGATCATGGTCGTACGATCTTCGATCACCTTGATGTTGCGCTGAGCACCTACGCCGAAGGATTGCCGGTCTTCTGGCAGTTTCGACAGGATGTCATCGGACATCCAGAAGTCGCGCTCGGCTGCGTTCATGTAGTAGGCGGCGTTGGGGAACAGCAGTTCATCGAAGTCGTCGACGGTGCCCCAGATGTGGTCTGGATGAGCATGCGTGATGATCACTTTCGTTACGTCATCGCGCGAGAAGCCTTGGTCGCCTAGCGTGTCTGAAAGTTTGCCTGCACTCGACATGAAGTGCGCGCCCGAGCCGACATCGACAAGGATCAAGTCCTTGGGGGTGCGGATCAGGGTGACGTTGAGCGGCGACTTATAGGTTTCGCCGGTCTGGCCCGCAGCCGTCAGAGCGGCTGTGCGCTGATCGTCCGGTGCGTTTGGAGCCAGGAACGTGATTGGCAGCGTGAGGAAACCGTCTGAGACCGAGAAGACTTCGAAGTCGCTGCCGACGTTGGCGGTTTTCGTTTCGGCTGCAAAGGCGCCGTGGGGAAAGGCTGTGAT
>CAYGRH010000013.1:0-22658 GCA_964352165.1 uncultured Hyphomicrobiaceae bacterium
TGTTCCTGCCCAACGGCCGCATCGTCGGCGCGCTGCAAAGCCTCATCAACGGCGTTTACAAAGGCCAGTTCGCCCACCTTCAAACCTTCTTTGCCGTTTCACACGACAGCGGCTCGGGTGAGTTCAAACTCGAAAACGACCGCCTCGCTTTGGCCTGGCCCGACGCGAAAGACGAACCCGTCTACAAACGCCTTGATGACATGCTGAAAGGCATCGTCACGACGACCGGCGGCTCCTATGTAAAAAACCCGCTCGCTGGCACCGTCATGGGCCATCAGCCCGCGACCGCTCACCCGCTGGGCGGCTGCGGCATGGGCACCGACAGGTCAGATGGCGTCGTCAATCACAAGGGACAGGTCTTTGATGCCGGCGCAGGCGACGCAACCACCGCCGTCCACCAGGGCCTCTACGTCATCGACGGATCGATCATCCCGCGCTCGCTCGGCTGCAATCCGCTCTACACCATCACCGCCCTGTCGGAACGCGCCATGATCCACTTCGCGGCCGACTACGGGCTCAAGTTCAATATCGACCCGGTCGAGGTTGCAGAGCCCACAACGCCATTTGAGCCTGCCGGGATTGCAGTTTCGGCCTAAGGTCTGGCTCCTGCCACTGGCCTGCTCACTGGCCTGCTCACTGGCCTGCTGACTGGCCTGCTGACTGGCCCGCCAGTAGCCACCACCAGCATATCACTGCATTCTCCTGCAGCGCTTCCGCTTTGAAGCCGCCGCACGGTGGCTTAGGTTCCGGTACGGATTTTTCCGCAATCGGTTCCAAAGCAATGCCCTACAATGACTGACTTTTCCACGATTGCAGGCTTGGCACTCGGTCTCGTCTTTTCAGGCGACGCCGAGCTATACGCCATCATCGCTTTGTCGCTGCGCATCTCGCTGACAGCCGTTTTCATTGGCTGCCTGATCGGCCTGCCGCTCGGCGCAGCATTGGCGACGCTCCGTTTCCCCGGCCGCACTGTCATCACGACGGTGCTCAATGCCTTCATGGGCCTTCCCCCCGTGGTCGTCGGTCTCATCGTCTATCTGATGCTGTCGCGCGCCGGCCCCCTCGGCGTCCTCGGCCTGCTCTACACGCCGACCGCGATGATCATCGCCCAGACCATTCTGGTGACGCCGCTCATCGCAGCGCTTGCGCGCCAAGCCATGAGCGAACTCGACAGCGAATACCGCGAGCTGTTCCAGTCGCTGCGCCTCACCGGACCTGAGCGCATCGCTACGCTGATCTGGGACGGCCGCTACAGCCTGACCACCGCGGCTCTCGCCGGTTTCGGACGCGCCACCGCCGAAGTTGGCGCGGTCATCATCGTCGGCGGCAACATCGAACACGTCACCCGCGTTATGACGACGACAATCGCGCTGGAAACGTCCAAGGGTAACCTCGAACTCGCCCTCGCCCTGGGCCTCGTCCTCATCACAATCGCGGTCCTCATTAATGCGTCCGTCATGCTGCTGGATACATCGGCGAGGAAACTTGCCTATGCTTAAGAGCGTGATAGAAAAAACAGCCCCTTTCCCAGGTCGTTTGACTGAGGCCGCGACGGCCGGCCTCCTGCCGGTCACAACTCACCGGCTGACGTTCGAAGGCGGTGACCGCAAACTGATCGACGGCATTTCGCTGTCATTGGAAGCCGGACCGCGCACCATAGTCATGGGCCCGAACGGCGCAGGCAAAAGCCTCCTCCTCCGCCTCCTTCACGGCCTTATCACACCGACCTCGGGCGAGATCCTGTGGAACAGTGCCAAAGCCTCCGAAAAAACCCGCGCACGCCAAGCCTTCGTCTTCCAACGACCCGTCGTTTTGCGCCGCTCGACGGCGGCCAACATCGAATTTGTATTGCGCCACCTTCCCCGCCAGGAGCGTGAAGCCCGCGTCAGCGAACTTTTGGATTTCGCCGGACTGACGGAAATCGCTCGAACCCCTGCGCGCTTATTGTCGGGCGGCGAGCAGCAGCGGCTTGCCATCGCCCGCGCCATCGCAACCCGGCCCGACGTGTTGTTTCTCGATGAACCCACCGCCAGCCTCGATCCCGCCAGCACGATGAGCGTGGAGGCGATGATTGCAGCAGCACACGACGACGGAGTGAAGATCATCATGGTCACCCATGACCTGGGCCAGGCCCGCCGCCTCGCCGACGAAGTGCTCTTCGTGCAGTCAGGCAGAATCGCCGAACAAACACCCAGCGAGGAGTTCTTCGCTCAGGCCCGATCGGTTGCAGCGCGCGATTATCTCGAAGGCCGCATCCACATCTGAATTCCCTCGCCCAAAAAAGAGGAGCCTCTCGAAATGTCATACAAGATTGGATTTGCAGCCATCGCTGCGACGCTGGCGCTGGTCCTCGCCGCGCTGACCACAACGACGACGGCGAACGCCGAAGAAAAATTCATCATCGTCCAATCGACGACCTCGACCCAGAACTCCGGTCTGCTTGACTACATCCTTCCCAAGTTCAAGGAAAAAACCGGCGTCGTAGTGCGCGTTGTAGCCGTCGGCACGGGCCAGGCCATCAAGAACGCAGCCAACGGCGACGGTGACGTCCTTCTCGTCCACGCCAAGCCTGCTGAGGAAAAATTCGTAGCCGACGGCCAAGGCGTGAAGCGATTCGACGTCATGTATAACGACTTCGTCATCGTCGGCCCCGCATCCGACCCCGCCGGCCTGAAAGGCACAAAGGACGTTGTCGAAGCCCTCAAGAAGATCGAAGCCGCTAAGGCTCCGTTCGCTTCGCGCGGCGATGATTCAGGCACGCACAAGGCTGAAAAACGCCTCTGGAAGGCAGCCGGAATCGATGCCGAAGCAGCGTCCGGCGGCTGGTATCGCTCGACAGGTTCGGGCATGGGCGCAACGCTCAATACCGGTGTCGGCATGGATGCCTACGTCATGACCGATCGCGCAACGTGGATTTCGTTCAAGAACAAGGCGAACCACACGATCGCGTTTGAAGGCGATAAGCGCCTGTTCAACCAGTACGGCGTCATCCTGGTGAACCCGGATAAGCATAAGTCGGTCAAGGCAGCCGAAGGCCAGAGCTTCATCGACTGGCTGATCAGCAAGGAAGGCCAGGAAGCAATCGCCAGTTTCAAGATCGACGGACAGCAACTATTCTTCCCAAACGCAGGCCCGTCGAACTCATAAGGCCTAATCGACCGGCGCCCGTTCGCCGGCAATAACCTCGAAGGGAGCGGCCGGACCAACGTCCCCGCTCACTTTTTTCGCTCCTGCCCCACACCGGCTTACCAAGTGTGGGCAACAATCAAATTCCGCGCGCCAGCGCAGGCGCAGCGAACGCCAGTGAGCGGTGCGCGCCGTGAGCGAATTCAAGCCCCGTTGTAATGAACCCGTCCGGCATCCGAGACATCGTAGCCGCCCAGCGACATCGCACGCTCGCGGAAATCCTTCGTGCGGGTCAATCGCATCAGACGGTCGACGGGCTCGCCGAAATAATCACGCCGCCAGATAATCAGGTCATAGCGTTCCTCGATCAGCGGCACGAAGCCAAGCCGGTACTGCTTCGCGACCGCCTCGATCGCAATGCCCGCATCAGCCTGCCCTTCCGCGACAGCCGCCGCCACATCCGATTCCGTACGCGCAGGCTGCGGACACAGCTTCAACTTCGACACGTCAATGTCATCGCGCTGCGCAAGACGCTGCAACAGCACAAACGCACCAGCTTCCTGCTGCCTGCCGATCAAACGTGCCCGCCTCAAATCGCTTACACCCGCAATTCCAAGCGGATTGCCATCGGCAACAATAAGCCCCTGAACCCGCTTGGCCCATTCGATCACCACGACTGGCTGCCCCGTTAGACGCCGGCGCACGGCTTCGATATTCCACCCCTCACCCAGCTCCACACTTTCATCGGCCAGATGCGCGCCTGCCATCATCGCCTCGCCGCGCGCCATCTTGCCCACGCCATCGAGACTACCGCCGAACGAAACCGCAAGCCCTGATCCCGACTCGCGGATTGCCCAATCGAGCAGCGGGTCGTGACTGCCCGCAACAATCGGCGGGCGAACTTTCAAGCCCTCGACGCCCTCTCCGAACTCCAGATTGCGCGACAGCCACGCCTCAATCAGATCACGCGGAAACAGCAGTTTGCCAGTGACGCGGACGCAGGGAATGCCGCCCTCGGCAACAAGATCGTAGATCTTGCGTTCCTTGAGGCGGAGCAGCTCCGCCACTTCCCGCGTCGTCAGATAAGAAGTGTTCTGGATCATATTGCACGGCCGCATCGGCGCGCACGGTTCTGGTGACCAAGACCACGCATTCTCACCTCGTCATGTGAGCGCAAAATCATGCGGATACTGGCTTCTCCCCGGCCATCATGACAGTTTTGCGACAATTTGATGACAAGCCTCCGGCATGCGGCTAGACGTTGGGCCTCGAGGCACGATGCCGTCCCGCCCCTGACTAAAAGAGGTTCCGGACCCAACTCATGGACCGTCCAGTAAAAGATCCTAAGAATCGCTATGTCAACGATCTCAGGCGCCTTGATTACATACAGGAACAGGCCCTTTCCAGCCGCGACGTAATTATCCCTGTCGGCATTTCGCTGCTCTTTCTCGCCTTTATCGCAATCTTCGTCGGCACCAACACGTCCACCGAAGGCTCGCTGATCATAATCTGCGCAGCTGTAATCGGCGGCTACATGGCGCTGAATATCGGCGCAAACGATGTCGCAAATAACATGGGCCCGGCGGTCGGCGGCAAGGTTCTCACAATCGGAACCGCCATCATAATTGCCGCAGTTTGCGAGGCTGCCGGCGCGTTGCTCGCGGGCGGGGATGTCGTCAACACCATCTCCAAAGGCATCATCAAGCCCGGCGGAGACGTCAGCGTCGTCGAATTCCGCCACCTGATGATCGCAGCGCTGCTGGCGGCAGCCCTTTGGATCAACCTCGCCACCCTACTGAGCGCGCCAGTCTCAACAACGCATTCTATCGTCGGCGGCGTCCTCGGCGCGGGCGTCGCTGCTGCCGGCGTCGGCCTCGTCAATTGGGTCACAATGGGCAAGATCGCTGCGAGCTGGGTGATCTCGCCGGTCTTCGGCGCAGCGGTTGCTGCGGCCTTCCTCTACTTTATCAAGACAAGGATCTTCAACGCCGCCGATCGTGTGACCGCTGCCAAAACCTGGGTGCCGATACTGATCGCGCTGATGGCGGGTGCCTTCACGGCCTACATGGCCATGAAGGGGTTCAAACGCATCTGGCACCCCTCAAACATTGAAATAGCTCTTGTCGCCGCTGCGGTCATGTTGATCGCGTGGCTGTTGTCCAGGCCCTACATTGCGGCCCTGACAAAGCGCATGAGCAACCGCAAGAAGGAAGTAAACCGGCTTTTCGATCTCCCGCTGATCATCGGTGTAGCGCTGTTATCGTTCGCCCACGGCGCAAACGATGTTGCAAACGCAGTGGGCCCGCTTGCAGCAATCGTTTCGACTTTCAACGACACCGGCGAGATCGCCACAAAAGTTGCTATCCCGATTTGGGTTATGACCATCGGCGCTCTGGGCATTTCCTTCGGACTATGGCTGTTCGGGCCGAAACTCATCGCCGTCGTCGGCGAAAAGATCACGCGCCTGAATTCGCCCCGCGCCTATTGCGTAGCCCTCTCGGCTGCCCTCACCGTGCTGATTGCAACGAGCATGGGACTGCCGGTCAGTTCAACGCATATCGCAGTCGGCGCCGTCTTCGGTGTAGGCTTCCTTCGAGAGTTTTCCGAAAACCCCAACCGCAAAAAGCGCAGACCCGGTCACAAGCTCAATGCCACGGCCGCTGAAGCTTTTTCAAGCCGCAACGTCCGCGGACACAGGCGTCTCGTCAGGCGCAAATTCGTGCTGTCCATTGCGGCGGCTTGGGTGATTACGGTGCCGGCATCAGCAGCTCTGGCTGCCTTGATTTATAAGATTCTGCAGCTTCTCTGATCCACGGCGCCAAGGCCTCGAACTGTCGGATCAAAACGAGGTAGTCATCGCGGTAGGCCACTTTCGGTGCGTCCTCGAGTAGCGCCCAATGCCGTTGACGCTTTTTCATTTCCGGCCACTTGTCTTCCTGCTTGAGTACCAGAAACGGATAGTACGTCACGGCGACTTTCTCCACGCCCGCGCTGCCCTGCTTGCCAATAACGACCGTGCAGGGGAAATCCTCAAGAACGACGCCACGTACACCGGCCTCTTCAAAACCTTCGCGCACGCATGTCTCCGAATGGCTCTCGCCCGCCTTCCGCTTGCCTTTGGGCAAAATCCATCGCCCGCGCGTCTGCGACGTGACGAACAGCATGGCGATTGCATTTTCGTTCACTTCGAACGGAATGATCCCGATCCGGTACATTCAGATGCCCCTTGTTCTTGGTTGGCCGCAGCCGGCAAATCGGGACTATACCCTGCCGCACCGTTGCGACAAAGCTCGTGGCATTCGTTTCAGTCGGAAACACAGCACGGCTGCATGCGAGCGCGGTGCCGCCTGCCCTGACCAGCCCCCGTACCGCTTGATCAACGCAGTCCCTCAGCGAGCCTGGGCTTGCAGGTAAGGCCCTCGGCGGCTACATCTCGCTTTGGTCTTCCCACACTGGATCGGCACGGCAATGATCGAACTGCTTCACTTCCTGCAACGCATCATCGACCTTTACGTTTTTATCGTACTGGCAAGCGTGATCATGAGCTGGCTGATCAGCTTCGGTGTCGTCAATATTATGAACCCGACGATGCGCACGTTTTACGACGCCCTCAACGCAATGACCGAGCCGCTTCTGCGTCCGATCAGGCGGATCCTTCCCGATCTGGGTGCCATCGACATTTCACCGATAGTCCTACTATTTGCCTGCTTTTTCGTCCGCGACGTGCTCATTCCGAACATCGGCAAGATGTTCATCTGAGCATTGTTGCCTGACGGAGACTTGGGCCATGTTGGCAAGAGCCGGCTAGACCATGACCGGCAAAACACAGGCATTCTACGAGACTCCCAACGGGGTTCGCCTGCGCATCAGGTTGACGCCCAACGCCAGCCGGAACGAAATCGGCGGAATGGTCGAAACACCTGACGGTCGCGCCCTCGCAGCACGCGTGACCGCGATCCCGGAAGCCGGCCGGGCGAACGAGGCCTTGCGAAAGCTGATCGCGAAAACGCTCGGTGTCGCAAAATCGAATGTCGAATTGATCGCCGGTGCCAAGTCGCGCGTCAAAACGTTCGCGGTCAGTGGTGATGCTGTGGTGCTCTCGAAATCCCTGCAGAAGCTATAAGTCCATTCGCTCCGGCAATATCTTCTGCCGAACCGCGCAATGACCGAGCCCCTAGTGTTGCGTCACCGACGCTTGCCACCACTTTACCGCGAGGTTGCGATGCAAGCGTCGGTGGCAAAAGCAACACTAGAAACAATAAGTTGCTAGTGTTCCTGATGGTTCCGACAGTTGCTCTGAGGGTGCTGCAAATGGGAGGCAACTGTCGGAACCGGAACACTAGGATAAAGCACGAAAACGGAAATCATCGCCGAACCAGCGCCGCGACAAGTCTTCAGTTGGAAATGAGACTTTAGTCCGATAAAACCGGCGGGATAGATCAATCGACCGAGAAGTCAGCCGGGAGGGGCAAGAAAGAATGGCAAACCCACAAATCATCGACGGCAAAGCCGTGGCAGCCGATGTCCGCGCAACGATCGCAAAAAAAGTCGAGGCGCTCAAATCCGCGCATGGCATTCAGCCCGGTCTGGCTGTCGTATTGGTGGGCGAAGACCCGGCCAGCCAAGTTTACGTTCGCAACAAGGGTAAGCAGACGAACGAAGTTGGCATGAAGTCGGTCGAGCACAAGCTCTCTGCCGAAACGCCCGAAGCCGATCTGTTGGCCCTGGTCCAAAGCCTGAACGATGACAAAACGATCAACGGCATCCTCGTACAGCTCCCCCTTCCAAAGCACATCAACGCGGAAAAAGTCCTCAACGCCATCGATCCGGCAAAGGATGTCGACGGATTTCACCCCGTCAATGTCGGCCGCCTCTGGATCGGCGAAGACGCCCTCGTACCTTGCACGCCCACTGGTTCGATCATCCTTGCGAAATCCGTCGGCAAGAGCCTTTCGGGCATGGACGCCGTGGTTGTCGGACGCTCCAATATCGTCGGCAAACCTACGGCACAGTTGCTGTTGCGTGAAAACTGCACCGTCACCATTGCCCACTCCCGCACCCGTGACATTGCCGAAACCGTGAAGAAGGCCGACCTCGTCGTCGCCGCAGTCGGCATCCCAGAGTTCGTGCGCGGCGATTGGATCAAGCCGGGTGCCATCGTCATCGACGTCGGCATCAACCGCATTGACGGCGAAAACGGCAAAACGAAACTCGTAGGCGACGTGAACTATGCCGAGGCATTGGAAGTTGCAGGCGCTATTACGCCGGTTCCCGGTGGCGTCGGTCCCATGACCATCGCCTGCCTTTTGCGCAATACCCTTCAGGCCGCCCAGATGCAGAACGGTCTTCCCGTCGACGTCGATTAATCAAAATTTTCAGCGCGCCCTCCCGGAACTCGAATCCCCGGAGGGCGTGCTTGAGGCTCCATCAGCCTGCCACCCTCGCCTGCCGTACCTTCAGGTGCCACGCTCAGGCGGCCTGCTTTTGCCTGAGCGTTTCACCCCGATAGCTGAGCGCTTCAGCAATGTGTAACCGGCGCACACTTTCAGATCCTTCGAGATCGGCAAGTGTTCGCGCCACCCGCAACGTTCGGTGAAAACCTCGCGCTGATAGCCCAAGCGTTTCAGCAGCCTGCTTAAGCAGCGACTTGCCCTCATCGTCCGGGATGGCAGTCGCTTCCAGCAGCTTGCCGGAACACTCCGCGTTCGTTCGTATCGCGCGCACATCGATGCTTTGTGCCTCACCGAACGCACGAATGCGCTCAGCCGCCAGCTGGCGTGCTCGGCTAACGCGCGCGCGAACTTCAAAACTGCCTTCGACAGGAGGCGGAAGCGCGAGGTCTGCAGCAGATACCGCCGGCACTTCGATATGCAGATCGATGCGGTCCAGCATCGGGCCTGACACACGCGCTTGATAGTCAGCAGCACACCGCGGGCCGCGCTTGCAGCTTTGACCGGGCCCGCCACCTCCGCATCGGCACGGATTCATCGCAGCGACAAGTTGAATGCGCGAAGGATATTTGATGCGGTGATTCGCCCGCGCAATTACGATCTCTCCGGTCTCAAGAGGCTGGCGCAGGGAATCGAGCACCTGTGGAGTAAACTCCGGCAATTCGTCGAGGAACAAAATGCCGAGATGCGCAAGGCTCGCCTCACCCGGCTGCGGTCTCGATCCACCGCCCACGAGGGCCGCCATGCTTGCCGAATGATGAGGAGCACGAAACGGGCGCTCGCGCACAAGCTTGCCCCCCATCAACGCTCCGGCGAGCGAATGCACCATGGAAACTTCGAGCATTTCTTCGGGTTCAAGCGGCGGCAAAATCGATGGCAGACGTGACGCGAGCATTGACTTGCCCGACCCTGGCGGCCCGACCATCAACAGGTTGTGACCGCCCGCAGCAGCGATCTCCAGTGCACGCTTCGCGCTTTCCTGCCCCTTGACCTCATTCAAGTCCGCGAGCGGCCGAGACGCCGTCTCGACGTCCGGCTTGGGCCGCGACAAGGATTGCAGGCCCTTGAAATGATTGACCAGCGACAAGAGATGGCTGGGAGCAAGGATATCCATGTCCTCGCTAGCCCAGGCAGCCTCACCGCCGCAGCCCGCCGGACAAATCAAACCCTTACCCAACGCATTGGCCCCGATCGCCGCCGGTAGGGCACCGGGCACGTCGCGTATGGACCCGTCGAGCGCAAGTTCGCCAATGGCGGCAAATCCGGCAATGGCATCGGGCGCAATCGCCCCCATCGCTGACATCAGAGCCAGCGCAATGGGCAAATCGAAATGGCTGCCCTCCTTGGGCAGATCCGCCGGCGCGAGATTGATCGTCAGATGCTTATACGGCAGCCCCAGCCCGACGGCATGGAGTGCATTGCGCACCCTCTCCCGGCTTTCCGCCACGGCCTTGTCAGGTAACCCGACAATGGCAAAAGCCTGCGCACCCGGCGTGATTCGGACCTGCACTTCAACAGCCCGCGCCTCGACACCGACAAACGCAACCGTCGCAATCTGGGCATACATTGACGCCACCCCATAAATCCGCTTCCTGCAGCGAGCTTTGGCCGCAAAACATCGCGGCCCCGCCGTGGAAACAAGGTAGCTGCATCAACATTCGAGCGCAAGAACATAATAAGAACGAACAGCACGCACCGTAATTCCGCAAGACGCACAATAGCCCTGCAGCGTCTGTTCACACCTTCGCTGCAACCTTGCGCTCAATCGCATCCCACAGCATTGCCGCGATGTCCGGACCGCCATGCTTCTTGACGTGCCAGATCCCTGTTGGCGACGTCACGTTGATCTCGGTAATGAACGTGCCGATGACGTCGATACCGGTAAAGATCAACCCGCGCGCCTTCAGTTCGGGCCCCAGCCGCTCACAAATCTCAATATCGCGATCCGTAAGCCCGACAGCCGCAGCCGTCCCGCCGACATGCAGGTTGGAGCGGGTCTCTCCGTGGGCTGGAACCCGGTTGATGGCGCCGGCGATCTCGCCATCGATCAGGATGATGCGCTTATCGCCTTCTCGCACTTCAGGCCGGTATTCCTGCACCATGAACGGTTCACGAAACACGGATTGAAACAGCTCGACGAGAGATCCTAGATTGCCGTCGCCGGGTTGAATACGAAACACCGATGCGCCGCCGTTTCCGTAAAGCGGTTTTACGATGATATCGCCAAACTCCTTGCGGAAATCCATAACGTCCTGGAGCTGGCGGGTCACGATGGTCGGCGGCATCAAGTCGAGATAATCGAGCACGAACAATTTCTCAGGCGCGTTGCGAACGTGCGCAGGGTCGTTCACCACCAGCGTGCCGGGGTGAATGCGCTCCAACAGATGCGTCGTCGTGATGTAGGCCATGTCGAACGGCGGGTCCTGACGCAACAACACGACATCGTATGTGCTCAAGTCTTCGACACGAGGGTCGCTCAACGAATAGTGGTCGCCGCGCTCGTCCTTGACGCTGAGTGAAGAACCCCGCGCCAACAGGCGGCCATGCTGAAGCGAAAGATCCGGCGGCGTGTAGTAGAACAGCTCATGCCCGCGCGCCTGCGCCTCCAGCAGAATTGCGAACGTCGAATCGCCAGCGATATCGATATTCGAGATGGGATCCATCTGGCAGGCGACTTTCAGCGACGCCGCGTTCGCAGGCCCATTGGCATTCATGGAATATTCTCCGGTAGTACGAAGTCGAAATTTTGCGCTGGTGAGCTAGGTCGCGCGTCAGCGGCGGTTGAAGAACGTTATAGGGCATCCGGCAGATAAACAGGCAACCGCCGCGGCACCAGAAAAACCAGATCGAAGCCGACATCATGCCTCTGGAAGCGGGGGCGCGCGCCGATCCAGACGAGGGCGGCCTGCCGCACACGCTCGCGTTGATTGCGGGTGATTGACGCCTCGGCTTCAGCAATCGACCTGCGCCGCTTCACTTCGACGAACGCAATGCGCTTGCCGCGCACCGCAATAATATCGATCTCACCGGCAGCCGTCTTGCAGCGCCGTTCAAGAACGCGATAGCCGCGCGCCATCAAGTAAACTCCGGCAACGAACTCCGCCGTCAAACCGGCGCGATACCGCCGTTGGCGTTCCTTGCGATTGGCGGAACCGCTGGTGCCTCCCTCACGCTGTCTTTCGGCGGTACGCGAAGACTTCATTAAGCCTATCCTTTGATCCGCAGGCCCAGATCATAGATCCGGCTTTTCGCGATCCCGAGTTCGTCGGCAAGCAATCGTGACGCATCCCGCAAGCTGGTGTGTTCCAAGGCACTTTCGAGGCGGGCGATGATATCGTCGTCGCTTAACTCGCGCGCCTTGCCATCGCGCGGGCCGATCACGATCACGCATTCCCCCTTCACGCCAGCATCCCGGTAGTGCTCCGAAAGATCGAGCAAGGTTCCCTGCCTGACTTCCTCGTGAAGCTTCGTCAACTCGCGAGCCACTACGCTTGGCCGGTCCCCGAACGCTTCGGCTAGGTCACCCAGCGCCGAAGCCAGCCGCGAAGGTGCTTCAAACAGCACCAGGGTCGCATCAAGTTCGGCAAGCTCGACAGCCCGCTTTCTTCGCTGCGTTGACTTCGACGGCAGAAAGCCCGCAAACAGGAAACTATCGGTCGGCAGCCCCGACGACGTCAGCGCGCACAGCACTGCTGATGCACCGGGCACACTGATAACAGGGTAACCTTCATCGAGACAGGCACGCACGAGCTTGAAGCCGGGATCAGAGACCAGCGGCGTTCCTGCATCGCTGATCAGCGCGAGCCGTTTCCCAGCATTCAACGCTTCCAGTATGCGCGGCCGTTCGGCTTCCGCGTTGTGCTCGTGGTAAGGCCGAAGCTTGGCGCGAATGCCATAGTGCGACAACAGCGTGCCGCTATGCCGGGTATCTTCCGCATAGACCACATCGGCCTGCGCGAGGACGGCAATCGCCCTCAAGGTTATATCGGCCAGCGATCCGATTGGGGTCGCCACAATGTAAAGCCCAGGCGCTAACCCGCGCGCCAACGCCTGCACCATTGCATCGGCCGCACGATCACGGACGATTTCAGCCTTTGCGGGATCCAGAGGCGCAAATCCGCTTCGTTCCGATGTCATGGCTCCCCGCTCGTTGCATGCAGCGCACCGTCTGCAAGATCTAACGCCCTAAAGCTACACATCCGCTCCAATCGCACATCGGCTTTGCTGACGCCCTGTTTTCGACGTCATTTTCGCAAATGTGACGGCCGAGCACCCATTTCACTTCATACGGCAAGAGTGTTTCAGCATGCGATGTACGCCGTGTAACCAGAATTGTTGAGTAACGACAGCTCACAGGGCTTTCCGCTGCCGCGAACTCCGTCTAACTAGTTTGACACGGCTGACGAATCACTTCGAACCGCTTATCACCTTTGGGATGCTCAATTTGACGCTAATGGCCCCGATACGCTCCGCTTTCAAAGCGCGCCTGGCACGTTGCACGGCAGCGATTTCGATGGCTTGCGGAGCGTTGATCATCTCGGCATGCGCAACGAACCTTTCACCGGGCATTGGCCAGTCTGCAGAAGTTGCCCCGCAAAACAACATGCCCGCCAAGTCCGACAACCTGCGCCCGGTCAAGATCGCAATGCTCCTGCCGTTGGGCGGCTTCAACCAGACCGCCGCCATCGCCAAGAGCATGAAGCAGGCCGGCGAAATGGCGCTATTCGAGCGCGATGATCCGCGCATTCAGCTTGTCGTCAAGGATGACAAGGGCACGCCGGAAGGTGCCAAGGCAGCAGCCGAAGAAGCAATTCGCGAAGGTGCCGAGATTGTCCTCGGCCCGCTGTTTGCGCAGTCTGTCAGCGCCGCCGCAACTGCGACCCGC
The DNA here is from genome assembly GCA_964352165.1 of uncultured Hyphomicrobiaceae bacterium. Taxonomy (GTDB): domain Bacteria; phylum Pseudomonadota; class Alphaproteobacteria; order Rhizobiales; family Hyphomicrobiaceae; genus CAYGRH01. The sequence continues at coordinate 13,462 of CAYGRH010000013.1, forward strand.
GCAGCCAACGTCCCACTCGTTGCATTCTCAAACGACCGCACCGTTGCTGGAAACGGCGTCTACCTGATGAGCTTCATGCCCGACGACGAAGTCGAGCGGATCATTTCGTTTGCCGCTTCCCAGGGCAAGCGCCGCATGGCAGCTCTCATCGCCGACGACAACTACGGCCGCATCGTTTCACAAGCTTTCAGGCAGACGGCATCCAGATCAGGCGTATCAATTGTAGCGCTGGAGACCTACGGCGGCGGTGCCAACGGCATGATTGATCCCGCCCAACGCGTCTTTGACCTCGTCAAACAGGCCGACGCGGCAGGCGCCCCAATCGATGCTTTGTTTCTTCCCGGCGGCCAGGACGTGCTGCCCACGCTCGGGCCGATGCTCGGCTTGGCGGGACTCGATATGACTCGGGTTAAACTACTCGGCACCGGCGCATGGGAGTTCCCGAACATCGGCCGCGATGACAGCTACGTCGGCGGCTGGTATCCAAGCCCCGACCCGCGCGGCTGGCAGGACTTTTCAGGCCGCTTCGCCCGTACTTTCGGACAGGCCCCGCCACGGCTTGCAACGCTTGCCTATGACGCGGTCAACATCGCAATCGAGTTATCGCAATATGCGCCTGGAACCCGCTACACCGTCGCCAATTTGAGCCGCGCCACGGGCTTCCGTGGAACCGACGGTCCGGTCCGCTTCACGCCGGACGGATTGGCGCAACGCGGGCTTGCCGTTCTGGAAGTTCAGAAGTTTGGTTCAGCGGTTGTCGACCCGGCCCCATCGTCACCATCATCTGCCCCGATGAATCGCTCGACCTTGCCGGCGACGACGTCGTCAACGACGACCACAACCAGCCTGTTCACGCCCTAAGCTAAGCCGCCGGCAACTCTTACTCCAGCACACCAGCAAGACCCGTGCGCCCCGAAACTCTGCTGCCTCCTTTGCAAGTCCGCCAGCGCTCAGCAACAGACCTTTGCACGGAGCGCAATGCAGCCTCCCGCAAGGGGCACGCAGATCGGCTACATTTCTCCACCTGACCACTTGAGTGACAAGCCAATCAGGCGCAAAAGCGCTGTACATGTTTATTCCACTCTCGATTATCGCCCCGGTTTTCGGCCTCATTGCGCTCGGCTTCATCTGCGGCCGCTACAAGCTGCTGCCTGAATCGGCGGCCTCCGGCATCTCTGAATTTGCTTTCAGGCTGGCTATCCCGGCCCTGCTGTTCCGCACGGTTGCCACGGCCAAATTCGAAGACGTCAGCATTTGGAGCGTGTGGCTGAGCTTTTATGGTGCTGTGTTCATCACCTGGCTGCTCGCGACAGTGATGACCTGGCGACCGCTCAACCGCCCGGCTCAGGACGCCCCGGCGATTTCGATGAGCACGACCTTCGGCAACACCGTTATGCTAGGGCTGCCGCTTTGTATTTCAACGTTCGGCAATGAGTCGGCAGCCACGCTCGCGCTCGTGTTTTCAATCCATGCGCCGACAATCTGGCTCCTTGGTTCCATCCACGTCGCCGTAACGGACCGTCAACCTAACCAGACACCGCTCAAGCTCCTCAAGGAGCTGGCGAACGAACTCGCCCACAATCCCATTGTCGTTGGCATTGCCATCGGAGCGCTTTGGAGGCTGACGGGTCAGGACTTGCCCGACACGATCGATCAGATGTCCAAGATGCTGTCTGGCGCAGGAGTGCCGTGCGCACTGATCGCCCTCGGCCTCTCGCTCGTGAACTTCACGCTGAAAGGGCAGATCCCCACGCTGGCCGTCATAACCGGGCTCAAGCTGGTATTCATGCCGATTGTGGCTTGGTTTCTTGCAACGCACATCATGAACCTCCCCCCCCTGTCGGCAGGGGTGATCACGCTCCTGGCAGCAACGCCCAACGGCGTAAACGGGTATTTATTCGCCCAGCGATATCAGCGCGCGGTAAACTCCGCTTCAGGCGCGGTCGCCATGGGGACGATGCTGTCGGTGATCACGCTGACAGTCGTGGTCGCGCTTATCCACCCATAATGCGAGCACCATCGCTGGCGACTGGATTGCGGGCGAACGGTGAAGACACGCTCAGGCGGCGATCGATTTTTCTTTAGCCCGCTTGGCCTTACCGCGGCGCTTGCGATTGGGTTTGCCACCCGCAGGCTTTGCCGGCGCGCTCTCGCGAACCGCAGCGATTTCCGGACCCAGCTCCGCATTGGATCGCGAAACGATAGCTTCGCCATGATCGTTCGGAGCCTGCGCAACAGCGTTTCTTTCGCCCGCCCCTAAAAGCGGCACGAACCCACTGCGTGCAGGTCGAGACACCGGACGGCTAACATGCTCTCGCCGCCGAGTGGTCTCATTGCCACCGGCACTGATGCTTTCCATCTCTTCCCTCAGCCGTGCAATCGCATAGTCGACTGCGTCCAGCTGTTGGTTTGCGGCCGCATGAAAGCTGTCGGCGCGCTCCGCTGACTCGATATCCTCTCGCACGATCTCGGTAATCCTCGACCATTGCTGATCCGAACTCAACGGCCTCGACGGGCCGGAGACTGGCCTGCCAGCGCGAACGGCAAACCCAGATGCAATGTGAGAAGGTACGGGCTCAGAAAAGCGCTGTCCGGGGCTGTCAATCGCCTGAGGCTCCAGCGCCCAGTCATCCTCAACCGCCTCATTCAAGTTCTCGGCAGGCTTCGCGCGGGCTATCTCTTTTTTATCCGCTAGTTCGCCGGCTTGCGGCTTCGGCAGACCACCCTTTCCCAGCTCCAGCCGTCCGCGGCCCTTTCTCGCGTACTCGTTTGTGCCTGCACCGGGCAGACCGCCCATGCCGATTAGCACGCCGCCCCGGGATCTCGTCCCCGCGTTTGCCGTATTCCTCGCAGCATTTGCCAATGCCTGCCGTCCGACCATCAACCACGCGGTGCCAACAGCAAAAACGACCAGAAATGCAATGACAGAAACCGAAACCGGATCCTGGGGAATCATGAAAGTGTGCCGCCTCTGTAGAAATAGTCCAACAGCCCGCCTCGCTTCTCGCGACGCACGGGCTTCAAAAACCACTAAGACTCAGAGTGTTACGGGTAATGGTTAATCAGTTGTTAATAACCTTATTCGCGGCCACCAACAAATCTTTTCGTCAAATTTTTGAAAGCACTGAAATAAACGACTCAATACAGATCCACAAATCGGTTGACGCGCATTTGGGTTTTATATGCTCAATTATTCCAGCCATCGATATTCGGAGAACGGGAATAGCGATAATGGCCGGTCATTTCTTCAGCGAAAAGCGCATCTTCTTCCTGAACGCTATACCCACGATTGTGAATGATCATCGGAACGCCGGACCACGTTTTGCGGTCTGATACGATTGCGATGTGGGTTTTCGAAAACGTCCCATCGGGCACATAGTACGAAACGATATCACCGGGAAGAAAATCAACCGGGTCCTTACTGACCGGCAAGGCTTGCCCTTTGCGACGGAAGAAATTCCGAAGCACCGTCACGCGCCGATGGTCGATATTACGGTCTCCCGAACCGACCCTCGATTGATGAACGAGAGGCTGCAGGTCGATACCGAGTTGCCTGTAGGCCCGAACAATAACGTCGGTGCACACACCCAGATACCAGGGCACATCGCCCATCGGGTAATCGAGTTTTCTGTAGGTCGGGTCATAAATCACGAGCGTCGCGATCTGCTGGCGTGCGGCTTCAGCCAGCTTCACCCCGAATGTCTTCGACAACGCCTCAGCACTTTCGGATTTATCGGCTGGAGCCTCCAACGCCATCACTGCGCCAGGCCCAGAAGTAGCCAGGACGAAGCAGGACAAAAGTAGCGGTGCTAAAATGCGCGCACCATGAAGTTTCATGAGACATCTCCCACAGCCAGGCCAGATTACCCGACAATGACGAAAATTCAGGATTCGAACGACCACCAAAACCCTGATCATCAATAAATACGTCAGATCTCCGTATCAGATGATCGCGGAATTGTTTTGACCACCAGCTTGTGACTGTTGTGATCCGTCAGCAATAAGATTTTACGCTGGGAAAAGTCCGGCCGCCATTTTGACGGAATTCTACCGGCAGCCACCTAGTGTTCCGGTTCCGACAGTTGCCTCCCATTTGCAGCACCCTCAGAGCAACTGTCGGAACCATCAGGAACACTAGCAACTTATTGTTTCTAGTGTTGCTTTTGCCACCGACGCTTGCATCGCAACCTCGCGGTAAAGTGGTGGCAAGCGTCGGTGACGCAACACTAGCGAGCGGCTTGATCACGAAGCGTCATTGCCGTCATCCGCGCTTGGCTGCCACGCGCACGATCAGCAAGGTGAACGACGCTCTCATCATGCCCACCATACCTGAAGTGACCGGTGATCGGGTCACCGAACAGCGCGTCTTCAACTTGCACCCCGTTCCCACGGTTGTGAATAATCATCGGGTTACCGGACGCGCCAATCAATTCCGACACAATGGCAATATGGGTTCTCGTCCCCGTATTTCTGGGCCGGAAATAAGTGACGATATCGCCCGGGCGATAGGATGCACCCTCGCCCGTGACACGCAACGCTTCCCCGTACTTTGCAAAAAACCGCTTCAGCACGGAAACACGCCGATGATCGATGCTGCGATCACCGATGCCCACGCCCGATTCGTGAACGCGCACCTGCAGGTCGATGTCCAGTTCGCGATACGCGCGGACCACCACATCACTGCAAACGCCATAGAACGACGGAACGTCTCCGCCTGGATAGGAGATCGGGAAATACCGGTCGGTATAAAAGACAAACTCGCGCGATTGCCTCAACGCAGCGCGTGCCAGCCGGATGCCGAAATCAAACTGCGTAGCTCCCTGCTCAAAACCTACGCGATGCGTATCCCCTTTCGCAAAACAGGAGCGCGCCTCACGCGCCGGAACAAGACCACGCGCCGCATCGCTTATCGTCAGCCGGGCATACGCCGTCGCATTGTTCGCCTCCCAGACGCTTGCGCTAGAAGGCATCGCGTGCCCGATTTCAACCGGCTTGGCGTTGGAAACCGCAACCGGCGCTATTATTATCGGCCCGACATCCGCAACGACCTCAAGCAAGCTTTGGCGCGGATCGGCAGCGCGCACCTCGGTCCCCGCTCGCACACGCCCGACCTCGTTCGGCGGCACAACTAAAATCTCGTCAGCCCTCACGGACGCGAACAGCGGTGGTTCAACGCGCAAGAGGGCGATGGCATCGCGCACCGGATCAGCGGGCTGCGCAGCATGCACCTCGAGCCGCGAAATCGCAGCCAGGTCTTTCAGTTTGGCAAACCCGGAAAAAAGCAAAACAAGCGCAATCACCGGCAGCATGACGATCGCAAACAGGCGGACTTCGTCGAAAGGGTGCGGTCCAATTGCCGCTCGCACGCCGGGCGCAACAACGCCACAGACCTGCGTACTGCTTTGTGGTCCCGTTGACTGGCCCTCGATCGCAAAGCGAGGCGCAGCGACGACCGGCCTGCCAAATCTCTTTCGCGGAGATTTCCGCCGCTTTGGCTTTTTCACAAATGCACCCCGTCACTGAGATGCAGCAGCCCCTCGCAAACGCACTTCGTCACACCCGTCGTCCCAAAAAACCAAACAAACTACGGCACTAGACATCAATCGAAGCATAACCGGCAAACCACTGCAAACACGATGGTTTACATGGTTGCCGCCTCGTCAGTGGACAGCCCATCGCGCATGCAAGGCTACAGCCCTGCGCGAGCGATGACGTCGGCGGCCGTCCACCCATCGGCCCTTAGCGAGCGCAGGCTTGTAGACGCCTCGCTCTTGGATAGCTTCCGTCCGCGCATATCCAAAAGCAGATGATGGTGATGATACTCCGGCTCGGGCAGACCCAGCAGCACTTGCAAGAGCCGCTGCACGTCGGTCGCCGCAAACAAATCCCCGCCACGGCACACATGCGTGATCCCCTGAAGGGCGTCATCGACCACAACCGAAAGGTTGTAGCTCGTCGGCGTATCCTTCCGCTTCACCACAAGATCCCCCCAGCGCTCTGGCCGGGCTTCAACCACGCGCATCAACGCCTCAACACCATTGCCGAGCTTCCAGCCGCCTTCAGGTGCGTTAAGCTCACGGAACGTCAGCTCTTTTCCGCCCGAGGTCGCCGCCACCCGCTGGATAGCCGAGGTCATGTCGAGCCGCAGGGCATGCGGATCGCCAGCCGACAATTTTACCTCGACCACATCGGCATCGGCCGCACGCCATATCCCAGGATAAAGCGGCACACCCTCGGGATCACAACCAGCTGCCTCGCCTGCCGCCGCCTCGGTAATCTCACTGCGGGAAGCAAAGCAGGGATAGACCAGCCCCATCGCTTCCAGCCGGCCAATGGCCTCAGCGTAATCGTCAAAATGCTGCGATTGCCGCCGCACCGGTTGCTCCCACTCGAGCCCCAGCCATTCAAGATCCTCGAAAATCGCGGTAATGTATTCTTGTCGGCAACGGCCTGTATCGATGTCTTCAATGCGCAGCAGGAAGCGCCCCCCATAGGCCTTTGCCATTCGCCAGCCGATAATCGCCGACAGCCCATGACCCAGGTGCAGATAGCCATTCGGGCTCGGCGCAAACCGAAAGACGGGACGGCACGGCTCCGGGTTGGAAGGTGTCAAGCAGGGCTCCGTTGCATTCGCGCGGCGCTGAGTTTGGACGCCAATCTTGCGCTTTTCTTATCGCGGCATTGCCATAGACTCCATCAGGCTTGGCAAACGGGGATGAATGCCTTGGCACGCACGACGACAAACAATAAGCACGTCACAATAAAAAATCTGAACGACATCCAGGCCGGTTGCCGAGCCCTGTCGCGCCAGTGCAAAACGCTGCGCGCCATTCATCGCTCCACCGGCGATCCGCCATTGCGAAAAAGGCCCGCTGGCTTCGGCGGTCTAGCTCGCATTATCGTCGGCCAGCAATTATCGATCGCGAGTGCTGGCGCCATCTGGGACCGGTTCAACGCCGCAGCAGAACCGATGTCGCCGCAAACCATTCTCGACATGCCAGAAGACGCACTTCGCGCAACCGGCCTTTCCCGCCCAAAGATCAAAACCCTTCGTTCACTGTCCACCGCCCTGATCGATGGCGATCTAAACCTCGCCAGGTTGCGCAACGCCGAAGAAGAAGAAGTGACGTCTTCGCTGACCGTAGTCAGCGGCATCGGTCCGTGGACCGCCGACATCTATTTGATGTTCTGCCTCGGCCGCGCGGACGCTTTCGCACCCGGCGATCTGGCCCTGCAGGAAGCGGTCCGCCTTGCAGGTTTGAGTGAAAATCGCCCTGGCCCGGACGAACTCCTGAGTATCGCAGAACGCTGGCGCCCCTGGAGGGGTGTGGCCGCAAGGCTGCTGTGGGTCTATTATGCAAAGGCAAGACAGGCAAATAGCCCGTCCGGCAAATCGCCGTTGTGAGCCTTTCCGACAAGTTACCTCTGGAAAATCAAACGCTTCACAACCATGTATCGACAGCTTTGGGGAGCCCGAACACAAGCTTCACAGAGCTGACATGCGCAGTTAGTATCCCGTCGTCTGTCAGGTGATTGCATCTGATTCGAGCGGCGAACCCGTAGGGAAGCAGGACCGTGAACGCCCATGCGACCTTGCCGGAAGCTTATCCGGCCCTGGTTCTAAATGCCGACTTCCGGCCTCTGAGCTACTATCCATTGTCGCTCTGGAGTTGGCAGGATGCGGTCAAGGCCGTGTTCCTGGACCGCGTCAATATCGTCTCGCAATACGACCGCGCCGTTCACAGCCCGACATTCGAAATGCAATTGCCAAGCGTGGTCTCATTGAAGACCTACGTGAAGCCGGCGCTTTATCCCGCCTTCACGCGCTTTAACGTCTTCCTGCGCGACCGCTTCAGCTGCCAGTATTGCGGCGACCGCGACGACCTGACATTCGACCACCTCATCCCGCGCTCGCGTGGCGGACTGACCCGCTGGGACAACGTCGTCACCGCCTGCGCGCCATGCAATCTCGCCAAGGGCGGCGAGATGCCGGAAGTGGCCGGCATGATCCCGATGCAGTCGCCATATCGCCCGACGGTATTCGAACTGCACCGCAACGGCCGCCAGTTCCCACCGAACTACCTGCACGAAAGCTGGCTCGACTATCTCTACTGGGATACCGAACTCGAGCCCTGATTTCCTGCCTGAAGGCCGGAATGATCGCCGCTTGGCTTTGATCCAGTCGCCAACACCGGGCGACGGCTAGATTGCGGCCGTTCATCGGCGGAGCAGTTGGCCTTACGCCGCTTGCTTCATCGGCTGCGCGCACATTACCTGGGCAATAGCTTCGACAGCCTTGCTCCAGTCCGTGATCCCATTTGACTTCGCACCTTTGGTGGCCAGTCCGAATGCGGCCAGAGCATCTTCGGGCCGGCCACCGTCGCGGAATACGCGCGCGCATGCCTGGCGCGCATACCCGAGAGCCTGGTTCCACTGCAGCGGATTGATATATGCGGGGGTCATGACTTCAGCCTCCATTTGGATAACCTTTTCATCTACGCGAGATTACGATGGCGAATGTGCCGGTGAGCAGCACCACGACGCGAAACCTTGAAACAAAGTGCCTTTTTGAGATGCAATCTCGGCACCAAACACACTCGCCAACTCGGTGGGTCGAACCCTGCAAGACCAGCCTCTAGGCGGCCTGCTTTTCGACCCGAAACTCATGCTCTGAAACCTGAAATCGAGATGACGGTCTCGCCCGCTTGGAACTTGGCAAACGACCGGCTGGCTCGGCCTTATCGTTTCGGGCACGCTCAACAAGCGACCGCATCACATCGTCAAACGCACACCAGGTTTCTTGGGACTTTTCCACGCAACGCCTCACAGACTGACAAATTGAACTCAACCTCTCCGGCCCGCAGGCCACCCCACGAAAACGCCCAACAGGCGCGAACGACCCCGCCGCCACTGCAGCCACACACAACGCAAACAAACGCAAAGACTGGGAACGCGGCTCAACGAACGCGGAGCCAACAAACGCTAGAGGTACAAACGCGGATCACAAACGCAACTGACGCAAACTCCCCCATCTCGAAATCAAGAACGCGGGAAACAACGCAACAGGAACAAACGCGAGGGACTAAAATCCAGGCTAGCGAACAAACTCAGATACGCACGTTGGCCTGGATACGCAGGTTGTACTGACGATCCGCTCGGCGAGACGCTTGGACTTTTGATCTCGAGCAGATCGTCTT
>CAYGRH010000014.1:0-22216 GCA_964352165.1 uncultured Hyphomicrobiaceae bacterium
CGCAGCAATTCACGCATAGTTTGTGTCTCAGCCAGAAGTTTCAGGTGCACATGCGGCAAAGTGCCTTTAGTGTGCGCGCCAGCCGCGAGGCTATACGGAAATTCAACCATCACAACCCGAGGAATTTGCTTTGGGAGTAGTCGTCCCCCTGGGTCAGCCCTCGCACGATCCGGCACGAAACCTTCAACCGCTGCTGGATCTTGTCGCTGAGGACATGGCGGCCATCAACAGGCTCATTCTCGATAAGGCGATATCCGACGTCGATATGATCCCGGAACTGGCACACCACCTGATCGATTCAGGCGGAAAGCGGCTGCGCCCGATGCTGACCATCGCATCATCCAAGCTGATCGGCTATGACGGCGGCGAGCAGGTCCGCATCGCTTCTGCCGTCGAATTCATGCACACCGCCACGCTGCTTCACGACGATGTCGTGGATGAGAGCAACACGCGCCGGGGCAAGAAGGCCGCGCGCATGATCTGGGGCAATCAGGCAAGCGTCCTGGTCGGCGACTTCCTGCTCGGCCAGGCGTTCCGCATGCTGGTCGATATCGGCTCGCTTCCCGTCCTGCGCATCCTGTCGAATGCCGCAGCCGTCATCGCCGAAGGCGAAGTGATGCAGTTGGCAGCCGCCAAGAACACCGCCACGACCGAAGACGAATATCTCGCCATTATCAACGCCAAGACAGCAGCCCTGTTTGCAGGCGCAGCCGAGTCCGGCGCGGCCATCGCCAAGCGTCCGGCCGACGAACTGGCCGCCCTGCGCAGCTACGGCAAGAACCTCGGCATCGCCTTCCAGCTCGTCGACGACGCGCTCGACTACGGCGGCAATGCCGAAGATCTCGGCAAGTCTGTCGGCGACGATTTCCGCGAAGGCAAGATTACGCTGCCCGTCATCCTCGCCTTCCGCCGCGGCTCGGAAGCAGAGCGCGCTTTCTGGAAGCGCACCATCGTCGAAGGCGAAATCCGCGACGGCGATATCGAGGAAGCCATCGCCATGATGCACCGCCACGGCGCCATCAAGGCAACCATCGAGCGCGCACGCTCGTACGGCCTAGTGGCGCGCGACGCGATGGAAATCTTCCCCGACTCTGTCCCTAAGAACGCCCTGCAGTCGGTCATCGCCTTCTGCATCGACCGGGTCAACTGAGCGGTGATCCAAGAGCCTGATCGTTTGAGGTGGGAGCCCTCGGCCTCCTGCCGCAAGCGTGAATCAGTCTCACAAAGCAAGAGCCTGATCGTTTGAGATGGAAGCCCTCAGCTTCCGCCGAAAACGTGAATCAGTCTCGTTGTCAGAATTCGCGATGCCTACTCCAGAACACTGGCCTTGACCCACCAATCGGGCTTGTCCGATGCAATCTTCAGCTCCGCAGAACGCGCTGCGGCTAAGTTTGGGTAAATTGCAAAGCACGTCGGACCAGCACCCGAAAGCGCTGCCAACTGGCAATCCTCGCTCTCGTTCAATGCCGTCAACACGTCGGAAATAACCGGCACCACCTCGCTTGCCGCCGCCGTCATGTCATTTCCCCATAAGGCCATATAATCCGTCAAATCCCCCGCATCAGCGAAGGGCCCTGGCACAGCCGGCCGCACGTAGTCCGATGCCAGCGGAAGGGCAGCCAAACGGCGAAACACTTGCGCTGTCTTGTCATCTGGAACCTGCACGAGCGGATTGACCAGCACGCAGTGCAGTTGCGGCAGGCCGCCCGGCACCGGCGAAATCACTTCCCCGATCCCCGTCATGAAAGACGCAGACGAGGCCAGGCAGACCGGCACGTCCGCCCCCAATTGCAACGCCACCGCTTGCCAATCGATCGTGTCGGCATAAGCCGGGTTCGCCTGCCGGACAGCCCGCAATACGGCTGCTGCATCGGCTGATCCGCCACCAATGCCCGCCGCGACCGGCAGAACCTTTTCAAGTTCGACGCGACCAAATTGCAAAAGCGGCTCGCGTTCAAAAAGGATCTGAAGACAAACAGAAATGAGATTTTCGCCCGCAATCGAACGACCGAATGCACCCTCGACGTGCACTTCACGGCCAGGACCGGGCCGCAACGTCACGAGATCGCAGGGCGTGTCAGCGAAAGCCACGAGCGAGGCAATCTCGTGATAGCCGTCCCCGCGCCGCCCAACGACTTGCAAGGTCAGGTTGACCTTCGCCCTCGCCTTTTCTCTGATCAATGAGGCTCCAACCAAGAGGACAGCCCGATGAGACACGACTGCCGCTTCATCCTTGCCAAGTTAGTTGCTATCCCGCCGGGTTGGCAGTGGAACCGATCCCGTACCGCCATCGTCCGCTTTAACTGCTGGTGCCGCTTGCCCCGGCCCGGCATCGGACGTGATCCCGGTATCCGCGCGCGCTTGGCGCTTGCCCGGAAGGCCCTTGGCGAGCTTTGCCTCGATCTTGGTCTGGTCTTCCGGCTCAGGTCCCAGCGTCAACGCTTGGTCCCACTGGAAGCGGGCTTCCCGAATGCGCCCTACATGCCAAAGCGCATCGCCTAGGTGATCGTTCAGAACCGGGTCTTCGGGGCGAAGCTCAACGGCACGTTCAAGATAGGCAGCAGCCTTCTCGTAATTGCCGAGCTTGAAGTGCGCCCAACCCAGGCTGTCGACGATATAGCCGTCATCCGGCTTCAGCGCGACGGCCTTCTCGATCAGCTTCAAGCCCTTTTTCAGATGGATACCCTGATCGATCCAAGAATAACCCAGATAGTTCAGCGCCAATGGTTGATCGGGATAGAGCTCCAGAGCTTTTTCGAGATCCTTTTCTGCCTTCGGCCAATCCTTGACGCGCTCATAACAGGTGCCGCGCGAATAATAGAATGCCCAATGCTGCCGTTCGGGCTTGCCGATGAGATCGATCGCCTTGTTGTAGTACAGGATCGCTTCTGCATACCGCTTGCGCGACCGCATAATGTTACCCAAGGCATCAAGCGGCTTTACGTCGGTCGGATCGCGCCCAGCAACCTCCATCAGGAGATCCTTCGCCTCCTCCACACGGTCGAGCGAATTAAGGTTGAAGGCTTTGCGAATATCGATGGCCGACTGCAACGGCGTCCCGTTGGGAATCACTTCGTAGACATCGATCGCGGCTGAATAGCGCTTCGTCGTTTCGTGCGCATTGGCCAGGGCTGCCAGCGCGAATGGATGCCTGGGCTCCAGGTAAAGCGCCATCTGGAGATATAGAATGCCGATGCTGACGCCACCTTCTCCGGTCAGCGCTTCCCCCAGACCGTAAAACACCTCGGCCATGCCCTCAGTGGCATCCGAGATCAAAAGGCTGACGTCTCCCGGCTTCTCCAGCGACGTGTAGAGATCCCTCGCCAGCGGATGCCCCTCACCCTGCGTCTGCTTGAGGTGCGCCTTAAGGACGTCGCGGGCACCCTTGGTATCACCCGAGTGCGCTAGATGTCGCGCATAGGCAAGTGCCGTCCGCAGCGTGCGGCTGTCCTGTTGGAAGACCCGGTTGAAGGCCCGCTTGGCCTGCTTTGTTTGCCCGCCGATATCAGCGATCAGCCCGCGGTGGTAGCGCAGGTAAAACTGAGCCCACTCGGCTTGCTTCGGCATCTGCAAAATCGCCAGTGCCTTCTTCGAGTTACCTTCGGCCAACCGGATCCAGGCGCGCGCAATCGCGCTGGTCAGTTCGCCGATAGGCCCCGTATCGGCCTTCTTGAAATTCTCTTCCGCGTTATCGTAATTCCCCGCCTTGAACTCGACGAGGCCGAGGAACATGCGCGCCATCCGGTGGGTGGGCTGGATGACGACAAGCCGTTTGGCGAGCATCTCAGCGCCCGACCAGTTTCCCTCGCTGGCTTCCATCAGGAAACCCTGCTCAAGCAGAACTTCATTATCGGGATCGCGGAACAAGGCGCTGCGATAAAAGAATGCGGCCTGGTCGGTATCGTGCTGGCTTCGCGCAAACCGCCCGGCCAGATAGCTGCCTGCCAGCGATCTCATAGGTTCCAGATCCGGCGTCGTCCGCGCGCTCGCCTGATGCGGCACAAGCCCAGTCGAAATCAGCGCGACCGCCAACACCGCCGCGCCGGCACCGCGATAGCGCTGCCCGATCCACGGCAGGAACATCGACAACGTCGTCAACCAAGTCACACTCGAACGTTGAGTTCGCATTGAGGCTGTTCCTCCAGGACGGCAGATCGCCATCGGAATTATGTCCGCAAGTCTCCAAAGCTAGCAAGAATCGAGGCGTTTTGGCGACTCGTTTGCCTTACAAATGCGTAATCAATGCACAGTATCCGGGCGAGAAAGCAGCTCTGCAGGCATTTCGCCAATTGTTCTGTGAACACAGCATCGGACGAACGGCCTCACATTCCGGTGTAATTCGGCCCGCCACCGCCCTCCGGGCAGACCCACGTAATGTTCTGGCTGGGGTCTTTGATATCGCATGTCTTGCAGTGAACACAGTTCTGAGCGTTGATCTGGAACTTCGGTTTGCCCTTGTCGTCCTCCACGACCTCGTAGACGCCCGCCGGGCAATAAAGCCGCGCAGGCTCAGCGTATTCTGGAAGATTGATGGCGATCGGCACGTTCGGGTCGGCAAGCTTGAGATGAACCGGCTGGTTTTCTTCATGGTTTGTTGCCGAGAACGAAACGTTGGTCAGTTTGTCGAACGTCAGCACACCATCAGGCTTGGGGTAATTGATAGGCTTGAACCGCTTGGCCTTGCGAGTGGCTTCATAGTCGGCCTTGCCATGTCGCAACGTGTAGCCAAAACCGATGCCCTTGATGATCGTATTAGCCCACATATCCGCGCCCGCAAGCATGATGCCGCCGACGGTCCCGAAGCGCGACCACAACGGCTTGGCATTGCGCACAGGCTTGAGGTCCGCGCCAATCTCTCCGGTACGTACCGCTTCTTCATAGGCGGAAAGCTTGTCGTGTGAGCGTCCCTCACCAAGCGCCGCGAAGGCCGCCTCAGCCGCAGCCATTCCCGACAGCACGGCGTTATGACTTCCCTTGATACGCGGCACGTTGACCATACCGGCACCGCACCCCAGCAGCACACCGCCGGGAAAGGCCAACTCGGGGAGCGATTGCCACCCACCTTCGGTAATAGCCCGCGCGCCATAACAAATGCGTTTGCCGCCCTTGAACGTCTCGGCAATCGCCGGATGCGTTTTGAATCGCTGGAACTCGTCGTAGGGGCTCAGATAGGGGTTTTCGTAGTTCAAATGCAGTACGAACCCAACCGAGACGAGGTTTTCGCCATAGTGATAAAGGAACGATCCACCACCGGTTGAATTGTCGAGCGGCCAGCCGAAAGAGTGCTGCACCAGCCCTGGTTGATGCTTTTCGGGTGAGACCTCCCACAGCTCCTTCAACCCGATGCCGTACTTCTGCGGCTCGCTATTCGCGTCGAGTTTGAAGTCCGCGGTCAACCGCTTCGTAAGCGAGCCGCGAGCCCCTTCTGCAAAGAACGTGTATTTGCCGCGCAATTCCATGCCGCGGGCAAAACCATCTTTCGGCGTGCCGTCCGGCCCCACGCCCATGTCACCGGTGGCGACACCTTCAACGCGCGCGCCGTCTTCGCTGTAGAGAATTTCAGCAGCCGCAAACCCAGGATAGACTTCGACACCCATGTTGGTGGCGATCTCCGCCAGCCACGCACACATGGCGCCAAGACTGCCAATGTAGTTGCCATGGTTGCCCATCAGGGGTGGCATCAGGAAGTTGGGCAGCGTCAGTTCGCCAGCCGGCCCAAGGTACAAAAAGCGGTCTTTCGTAACGGGCGTATCGAGTGGCGAACCCATTTCGCGCCACTCAGGCAGGAGCTTATCGAGCCCCGCAGGATCGATCACCGCACCGGAAAGAATGTGCGCGCCAACTTCCGAGCCCTTCTCAAGTACGACCACCGAAATGTCGCTACCTCCGGCTTCCGCGAGCTGTTTGATCCTAATCGCGGCTGCAAGGCCTGCTGGCCCCGCACCGACGATCACGATATCGAATTCCATCGCCTCGCGCGGCGGGAGTGAAGAACTGGAGGAGCTTTCATTGGTGTGGTCGTCAGAACCCATTGCAGTGCGAACCTTCGTTGTAGCGTTTCATGTCGTCACGAACGTGCATCGTCTTGATTGACTCAAACCGCGCGCACTATTCAGCTTTGCGGACGGCTCAAGTCCTGTGCGATGCTTGGACCGGCATGCCCGATACGTCAAGCCGCCGCACTTCCAAAGCCCCCATTCTGCGGGCATTTGCAGCACCGTCGCACGCCCGATACAGACCAGGGAAATCGAACGCGCATGACAGAAAATCCGCTTTCGGCGGCCTTGTCGCCGACCCGCGACGAAAAAATTCGAAAATACGGGCACTTCAAAGCTAAAATGCATTCATGAGCGACAACTCCTCCTCCCAATCACCCGGCAATCAAGACGGCTCCGGCACCACCAGATCCGACGACGCCGATGCGATCCTTGTTTCGCTCCTGAACTGGTATCAGGAGATGGGCGTCGATGCCGCCATCGATTCAAATGCCACCGACTGGCTGGCGCACGGCGATCTAGCCCCCGGTCAGGCCGTTCGCGAGGCGCTGCGCCAACACGCTTCCCAAGACGCTTCCAAGAACACAACACGCCCGCAATCCAGAAGCGCCGGTCAAGCGGGTACTTCTGCCCGGCCGCCCGCGCCGGCCAGCCCCGCCAGCCCCGCCAGCGAGCGAAGCGCACCATCTGGAGCAACACAACCTGGGCCACCCCAGCGCCGTTTTACGCCCGGACCGCCGGATAAAACGGTGGCCGACGCCCAGGCCCTCGCCGCAAAGATTTCCAATCTCGCAGAACTTCGCACAAGCCTGGAAACATTCGACGGCTGCGGTCTAAAGGCAACCGCCAAGAACACCTGCGTCTATCGCGGTGCAGAAACAGCCAGGTTGATGATCATCGGCGAGGCACCCGGTCGCGATGAGGACCTGGAAGGCAAGCCATTCGTCGGCCGCGCAGGCCAGCTTCTCGACAAAATGCTGGCGGCCATCGGCATCGATGAAACGTCCGCGCACATCACCAACGTGGTCTACTGGCGGCCGCCGGGAAATCGGACGCCCACCCCGCTTGAAGCACAGATCTGCCGGCCGTTCCTCGAACGCCAGATCGCGATCGTCGCTCCCGAAGTCATACTCCTGCTCGGCGCTGCCGCGTCCCGCAATCTGCTCGATACGACCGACGGCATCATGCGGCTGCGCGGAAAATGGCGCGAGGCAACCTTTGGCGGACACGACGCAAAAGTCATTGCGAGCCTGCATCCGGCTTATCTTTTGCGTACTCCCGCAGCCAAGCGCCTCGTCTGGCGCGACCTTCTTGCCGTCAGGCAGGTACTTGCCGAAACCCAATGATTTCAGCGCTTCCAACAATAATCCCGGATGCACAACTTTTTTTAGGAGAATTTGAAACGAATTCACGGACAGCCCTTAAGCGACTTCCCATGTCTTTGAGATAGTTTGCGACAATGGGCCAGATGACCGTTCAGTGCCCTCACATCTGATACGCATGGTACTCCTAAAGGGCACACACTCATGACGACTCGAATGGTATACTTGCGCCCGGAGCGCCTCGTGCGCTTCAGAGCCGTCGGCCCGTTTGCCAAAGCGGTACCTGAGGCTTGGAAGGCTGCTTTCGATTGGCTTGATGCCACCGGCCTGAAGAACGAAGTCCAAAAAGGCTACGGCATGGCGCGCGCGCCGCGCAAACCAAGCGCCGGCAGTCGCGACGGAGAGGCGAAGGCCGAAAGCGTCTATGATGCTTGCCTTCCCGTGCCCCTGAGCCTGCCGAACGACGCTATAACCGAATTGGTGTTCAGTCAGCTTCCCGCAGGAGCCTATTCGCGCCGCCGCCACTCGGGCGCGTATGAAACAATTCCCGACGCTTTTCGCGAAATGCGCGAGGGCCTCTGCGTCTCGGGCAGTCTCGAACCCGATCTCGCTCGTCCGCTGATTGAAATCTATCTCCGCGATCCCCGTACGACCTCCATCGAACGCCTCAAGGCCGACCTCTTGTTGCCGGTAACGTTTGCGGCAGTCCACGGACGCAACGCTGCGTAATTAAGCCCAATCTCCGGGACGCAGACACCAAGGACATACAAGGGGCTTTACGTCGCCAAGTCAGTCGATAACAATAACTGCCTCGCCCGATCCGGGCATGACGTCCGCCACACTCGGCGTTTAACAAGGCTGGCAAGATGGCCAAAATCGACGAAACACGCGCCTTCATTCCTATCCGCATTGCCATCCTGACAATGTCAAACACGCGCTCGCTTGCCGAAGATAAATCGGGTGACGTTCTTGCAGGTCGCATTGCTGAGGCCGGTCATGTGCTGGCCGATCGCGCGCTCGTCCGGGACGACATCGAAGCCATCCGCGAACGGGTGCAAGGCTGGATTAACGATCCGCAAATCGACGTCGTCATCACGACCGGCGGAACAGGATTTACCGGCCACGACGTAACCCCCGAAGCCCTCACGCCGCTTTTCGAAAAACATATCGACGGGTTTTCCGCGGTGTTCCACCGGCTGTCCTACGATAAGATCGAAACGTCCACGATCCAGTCGCGCGCCTGCGCAGGCGTTGCCGGCGGCACTTATGTGTTCTGCGTGCCGGGTTCGCCTGGCGCCTGCAAGGACGCCTGGGACGGCATCCTCAAATGGCAACTCGACAATCGGCACCGGCCCTGCAATTTCGTGGAGATCATGCCGCGCCTGCAGGAGCACAAGACCGCGGGCTAGACCGCAGGCAGGTCAATAGTCGCCGCGCGACTGCTCAATCACAAGCAGCGCCAGACTCGCATTCGCCTGATCGAACAGCGCATGCGCAATCTGGCTGACGAAGACAGCCAGCAACCCGAAAACAAAAGCCGCAGCACCGATCTCGCTGCCGATGCTGAGGCCGAACCCACCGGGCCGGCCGAGCGACGGCACTGCAGCAGCACCGAAGCCGGAAAACATTGCCGACAGCATGATCAGTCCGCCCAGTACCGCAAGCCAGCCCATCACAGCCATAAACGACGCCAGAAAAGAACCGACGCGGTATCTACGATAGGTGTTGTGATCGATGGCTTCATCATTCTCGCCAACAGACCGAGCGATCATCCGTGGCAGACCAGGCTCGGCGGGCACCAGCCCGGTAGAAGGTGTTGAGTGTTCGCGAGCTACCGGCTGATGGCTTCCTGCTCCGCCATGGCCGAAGTGGCCTTGGTGCGCTTGGCCCTGGTGGGCATTGCCCTGATTTTCACGGGCTGCTTGTTGATAACGAGATCCATGCGGAACTGGCCTATTTCGCGCTGGTTCCAGCGGCGGAGGAATCGAATTTCCTACACCCCGGTGCTCGGCAGGCCGCGCCTGCATTTCCCGCTGAACAGGCTCCGGCGGCAGGGCGGAGCGCAAGGCTTCAAGCCGGTTCGATAACGGGGGCGGACGCTGGTTCGCCGCATCATGCGCACGGTCGGCTCGCCCTGGTTGCACGTTAAGTGCAGGCGGGCCGCCGTTTTGCCGTGCCATCTCCGCGCGCTGCCATGAGATAATCCGCTGCTGGCCATGGCGCGCAACCATCGCCTCCGGCGTATCCCCGAAGTGTTCGGCGAGGTAGGCGTAAACCTTCAACGCATAGTCAAGGTTGCCGGCCGCTTCTGCGCTCCGGCCCATGGTCAGGACTTGCTCGGGCGAGTACTGCTCTGAGGACGCCAACAGGTCCCACTCCACGCTACGTTATGCTCAACTCAGCCAAACTAAAGGCTACGAGCCGCTTAGGGAAGCCCTGTCGCCATGTGCCCTTACAGACGTCCCTGAGGCAATCCGAGCAGCCGGACGTTCGACCCCAGTCGCCGGAAGTCCTCGACCTCATCGACATCTTCGAGTTCGCGGAGAATAGCGACTTTGAGATGGGCGAGATTGGCAAGGGTGTCATCCAGCGTCTGAGGTGCAGACCATCTGACATTTGCAAACACCTTGGGCACGCGCGGCATCCGCTTCAGCCCGATCAGCCAATACCCTCCATCTGGCGCAGGTCCGATTACCGCGTCGTGGTTTCCAAGCTCATCAAATGCGCGCGCGATATCTGCTGATGATACTTCAGGCGCATCGGACCCGACGATGACCACCGGGCCAGCCGGCAATCCATCAAACAGGCGTTGCATGCGCTGTCCAAGATCTCCTGAACCCTGTCCGACACGCGCGACATCTCCCGGCCATCCCGGCCAATCGACCGCGCTGTCAGGCGTTGCTGCGATAATGGTCCTCCAACGCGATCCAGCAGATAACCTGGAAACCGTTGCACGAAGCGACGAACGATAGAAGTTGACTGCTTTCGCAGCCCCGATACCTCGCGTAAGCCGCGTCTTGACGCGGCCAGCAACCGGCATCTTTGCCATTACGACGAGCTGCGGCCGCGCACCGGTCTCTTTGATGATCCGATGGCTGTTGCGATGAATTGGAACGGGCTTCCGCGCCCGCGGCTGTGACGACACCGACGATCGATTGGACGACAAATCCCTCAGACCTCGTTTTTGATTGAAGCGTTTGAAGAGATCCCCTGACAGATGAGCGCGCAAACCAACGCCCGCTCAGCCAGCCTCACTGGTCTCAGTTTGCATCCCAGTAGTGCGCGCTCAATTGGCCGAATTCGTGAAGCAGTCCTGCCGGATTTCAAATAATTGGATGCAAGACTTTAGGTTTGGTCACGGCCCTTGGCCGGCTCCGCATCACTCCCGACGCCTTCGGCGACATCGCTAGTCAGGCCAGGGTCGTCGCTGCCCTTGGCGTAGAGCTTGCTAATCCGATCAGGTGAAACGCCGATCGCATAGCACACGAGGCAAAGCTGGTTCCGCGCGACCCTGCGCAAATACCCATCTCGACGATATCGCTGTGCGCTCGTAACGGCCTTGGCCCGCAGGATCGTTAGTCGCCGCGAACCCAGCCGGCGGACGATATCAACGTCCTCCATCATCGCCATCGGCTTGAAGCCGCCGATCTCGGAGTAAAGTGCACGCGAAATCAACAAGCCCTGATCGCCGTAGGGCAGCTTCATCAAGCCTCCTCGAAGACCGACCATGGACTCAACAATCCGAGGCGCAAACCCATCGTCATCGAGCGCAAACCCGAAGGCGGCGGCACACGGGTTCCGCCGGCCTGTATCGACCGCCTCCATGAAGGCCATTGCATCGGTATGCCACCCCGGAGCAAGCACGGTGTCGGCATGTAGAAACAAGAGCCACTGGCCTTTAGCCGCCTTTGCTCCCTCGACAAACTGTCCCCCACGACCGGCATCGGTATGAACAGCCTTAGCCCCCGCCTGGTCTGCAATTTTCAAGGTCCGGTCGCTCGACCCGCCATCGGCGATAACGACATCCTTGACCAGACCATCGACGACAGCCGGCACCAGCGCTGCAAGGCAGCGCGCCAGATCCTTTTCGGCGTTTAATGTCGGAATGACGATCGAAAGCATAACGTTGTCTGGCACACCCCACGCCCCACCAACAAGCCAAAGCCGCCCAGCGCAGCCAAAACCCCGACGAAGATCGACGTTTCAGCTTGCCACCAGCATAAATGTTCTTTATTTGTTCTTGGTAGTTTTTCAACTGAATGCGCATCCTGGCGGTCTCTCAAATGACAAAAGCAGATGCAGACCTCGATGAATTCGCAGCTCCGCTCTACAGCGCAGAGATCCCGATAGTCGAGGCCGAGCGCCGTCGTGGCAGGGGCGCTAGATCCAATCGCACAAGCCGCTTTGACAGCGAAATCCGCGAAGAAGTCGATGACGGATGGGGCGGGCTGACGGATCTCCCCCCTTTCAAAACCAATGTGCGCGAAGACGCAGCCCGCACGATCATCACCCGCAACGACAGCCCCGACATCTCGTTCGACCGCTCGATCAACCCTTATCGCGGATGCGAGCACGGCTGCATCTATTGCTACGCTCGGCCGACCCATTCTTATCTCGGCCATTCTGCCGGCCTCGACTTTGAAACAGAGCTCTACACCAAGCCGAACGCCGCAAAGCTGCTGGAAAAAGAACTCGCTAACCCGCGCTACGCGCCGAAGACCATCGTGCTTGGAACCAATACCGACCCCTACCAGCCAATCGAGCGCGAGCACCTGCTGACGCGCCAGATCCTCGAAGTACTGGCCCGCCACGACCACCCCGTTGGCATCGTCACAAAATCGGCGCTCGTCGTTCGCGACATCGATATTCTCGCCCCCATGGCTCAAAAGGGGCTCGTAAAGGTCGCCCTATCGATCACCACACGCGACAGGGCTCTGGCTCGAGCGATGGAACCGCGCGCTTCAACACCCGCAAAACGGTTTGCGACAATTGCCGCCTTGAGCAAAGCGGGCATCGCGGCAGGCGTCATGGTCGCCCCCGTCATCCCGGGATTGAACGACCATGAAATCGAACAAATCCTCAGCGAGGCCGCCGCCTCAGGCGCAACCGAGGCAGGTTACGTCCTGTTGCGGCTACCGCTCGAAATCAAGGAGTTGTTCCGCGAATGGCTGGAAACAGAACGGCCCGATGCTGCAAAGCGCGTCATCAACCTGTTGCGCTCTATGCACGGTGGAGCCGACTACCGCTCCGAATTCGGCATGCGCCAGCGCGGTTCCGGCCCCTATGCCGAACAGATCGCAGCCCGCTTCCGGCTGGCGCTCAAGCGGCATAATCTCAACGTGACGCGAGCAGAACTTCGCACCGACTTGTTCCAAAGACCCGTACCGCATGGAGGGCAGCTCCCGCTTCTGTAGTCAACGCGACACGCAAGCATGCTGAGAATTGGGGGTTTAGAGCGCTCATTCACAATCAAACTTGCCCTAAGCGCAAAGCCGCCCACACTGGGCTTATGCGCATGAACGATTCGAAGCTGGAACCAACGTTTGACCTTGAGGGTGCCGAAATCAACCTCGGCAACGGCCCTGTAGCCGGGATCGACGAGGCAGGCCGCGGTCCGTGGGCCGGACCTGTTGTTGCCGCTGCTGTGATCCTGGATCCTGGCAACATCCCTTTTGGCGTCACCGATTCAAAGGCGCTAGATGAAGACGACCGCGCCCGGCTGTTCGATCGCATTATGGCAACGAGTGAGGTTGGGGTCGGAATTGCCGACGTCGAACGCATCGACCGCGACAACATTTTGAAAGCGACGCTTTGGGCAATGTCGCAAGCCGCGTCCAAACTGCCAGGAACGCCCCCGCGCCTCATCATCGTAGACGGCAACAGGCTACCGGTCCTGAAATGCGCCGCCCGCGCCATCGTCAAGGGCGACCAGCGCTGCGTCTCAATCGCAGCCGCCTCGATCATCGCCAAGGTCACGCGCGACCGATTGATGATCGAAATGGCCCGCAAATTCCCAGGCTACGGATTTGAACGGCACAAAGGCTACGGCACGCCCGAGCACCGCCAGGCGATGGCCACCCTCGGTGTCACCCCCCACCACCGGCGATCCTTCAGACCGGTACAGCTCGCGCTCGGCCTTGAAGACGAAGCACCCAGCCCAGCAAACGCCTCAGCGAAGAAATCAGCAAGCCTGCTGCCGGTTGATCCGACCTGACCAGACCAACCCGGCGTGATCTTCTGATATCGCGCTCCTACGCGCTCGCCCATTGGCGCGCTTCACGCGTAGGACAGCAGCACCACTGCGCCCAGCATGACGGTCGTCCAGAATGCCATCGTCCCCGTTGGCCAGGTTTTTCCGAACAACCCATCCGGCCCGTGATGCTTGTAGAGGAGATCGTGCAGCTTCGTTGCTCCGCTCACGGTCTTGTCGGCCACCCACTGCCAGGTATAGACGCGGAACTGATCGGCAACGCGCGCCAACGCATGCCCCGGCCGCCGGTAGAACCAGTCCGTGTCGAGGAACGTCGAGCGCATCTCGCGCGGAAAGACACCGGCCCGCATCAGCACCACGAATGCCAGCAACGCGAACAACAGCAACTGAAGCTGCGTTACGACGTGCTCCACGGTGTAGGGCTCGTATTTCACCTTGTAGGGAAGAGCCGAGTACAACGGATCAGGGTAGACCCCGATACCGATGCACAATGCCGCAGCGATGGCCATGGCAACCAGCATATTGGCCGGCGCCTCCTTGCAGCGTTTCCCGCTGTCTGTTCCAAAGAACGCCTGATAGGGGATCTTGATGCCGGTATGAAGGAGAACGCCCGCGCTTGCGACCAGCAGCGTGAGCCACAGCCAGAAATGCCCCCCCTTCATCGCTTCCGTTACGATCAACGATTTGCTGACGAAACCTGAAAACAACGGAAAGGCGGAAACCGTGGCAGCGCCCACCAGGCAGAACCCGGCAGTCCACGGCATCGACCTGTAAAGCCCGCCGAGCTCGGACGCTTTGACGGTTCCAACCCGAAACAGAACCGCCCCCATCGACATGAACAGCAGCGCCTTATAGATGACGCTGCAGAACGCATGCGCGGCTGCGCCGTTGATCGCCATCTCCGTGCCGATGCCGATCCCGACAACCATGAAGCCGAGCTGGCTGTTGAGCGAATACGCCAGCACCTTGCGCAGGTCGTTTTCAATCAGTGCGTAGAAGATCGGGAAGATGGTCATGATCGCCCCGATCGGGATCAGGATCTCGGTGCCCGCATAGCCCCGCGCCAGCGCATAAATCGCCACCTTGGTCGTGAACACGGACAGGATGACGGTCCCGGTTACGGTTGCTTCCGGATAGGAATCCTGCAGCCAGTTGTGCAGCAGCGGGAAAGCGCACTTGATACCGAAAGCAACCAGGATGAGTTGCCCAGAAAGCGTCTCAAGCGAGAACGCATCGAAGGCGATCGAGCCTGTCTCGCGATAATGCATAAGGATGCCGGCAAGCAGGATCACGCCGGACCCGATCTGCACGACGAGATAGCGCACACCGGCTTTCTGCGCCGACGTCGTCCTGGCAGCCCAGATCAGGAACACGGACGCAATCGCGGTCAATTCCCAGAACACGAACAGCGTGACGAGATCCCCGGCGAAAACCGCTCCGATCGCGCTGCCGGCATAGATCATGCCCGCGACGTGCTGCACCCAGCCCTTGAGGTGCAGCGCAAAGACGACACCGAAGAACGTCGCGATCAAGAAGATGTAAGCGAATACGAGACTGAGCTTGTCGATGCGCGCCGTCACAAGCGTCATATCGAACAGACCGAGCTGGCCCAACTCACCCATCGGCAGTTGCAGTAAATAGGCGAACGCCGCAACCGGCAGCGCAAGCATGTAGACCCCGCGCAGCATCTGCGGCAGCAGCGGAATGAGGAGCGCGCCGAGGATCAGGATCAGACCGGGATTGAGCTCACTTATCATAGTAGTCCTCAGGCCGCATAAGGACGACACGCACGGCCTTCGCGGCAAGCACCACCCCGACGCAGGCGATAAAGCTGCAAATCGCGTAGAACCCCCAGACGTGTTCGATTGCGAACGGCCCGTGCTTGTGGACGAACGGGTCGATCACAACGAGCAATGCGCATGCCGCATAAAGCGCATAGACCAACTTCGTCACGTTATTCGGATCATCGATCCAGGTGCGCTCCTGCGGCGGCGTCACGAAATGCGGCCCGTCGCGGTCATCTGCGTCGCGATCATTTGCCATGTGTGAGCCCTCCAGAAACAGCGGATGCCGCATCGCCACTCAATGCGATCAGCGACGAGATCTCGTTCACGCGATCGGCGAAGAAGAACAAGACGATGCATCCGAATGCCGTAATGCATATCGGAACGAGGCACGCCAGTGGGGCCTCCGCGATCTTCACGGGCGTCCCATCCGGCACGCCGGGCAACGGCCGGAAGAAGGCGCGCGACACGATGGGCAGAAGATAGGCCACGTTCAACAGCGACGAGATCATGAACACCGCGACCGCAAACTGATATCCCGCATCGAGCGCACCCAGCGCCAGGAACCACTTGCTCCAGGTTCCCCCGAACGGCGGCAGGCCGATGATGCTCAGCGATGCCAGCAGGAACGCCGTCATTGTCACCGGCATTAATCGGCCGATACCGTCGAGATCGCTGATCTCGGTCTTATGGTGCGCGACGTAGATCGCGCCCGCGCAGAAGAACAGCGTGATCTTACCGACCGCATGCATGACGATATGCATCGCTCCGCCATTAATGCTGGCAGCCGTGGCAAGTGCCGCCCCCAGCACGATGTAGGCGAGCTGGCTCACCGTTGAATAGGCGAGCCGCGCCTTCAGGTTGTCCTGTGCCAGAGCGACGACCGAGGCCGCGATCAGGCAGAACGACGCGAAATAAATGAGCCAGACATTCGCCCCCGTGACAGTCAGCGTCTCGGTGCCAAAGATAAACACGATGACCTTGAGGACGGAGAAAACGCCGGCCTTCACGACCGCCACGGCATGCAGCAGCGCGCTGACCGGCGTCGGCGCCACCATGGCGGCTGGCAGCCAGAAATGAAACGGCATCAATGCCGCCTTGCCGATCCCGAACATGAACAGCCCGAGCAGAACGGCAATTGCCCAGCCCTCGGCCTTACCGCCGAGAATGCCGCCCGGCGTAAAATCGAGCGTACCGGCAAGCGCCCACGTCGTCATGATGGCGGGCAGGAACAGCACCATCGAGGTGCCGATCAGCAGCATCAGATAGACGCGGCCCGCCTTCATCGCTTCCGGGCTCGCCTTGTGCGTAACGAGCGGATACGTCGAAAGCGTCAGCATCTCGTAGAACAGGAACATCGTGAACAGGTTCGCCGAGAAGGCGAGGCCCAGCGCCGAGGCGATCGCCACGGCAAAGCAAACGTAGAACTGCGTCTGACGCGGCTCGTCATTGCCGCGCATGTAGCCGATCGAATAGACCGAATTGACGATCCACAAAGACGAAGCAACCAGAGCGAAAATTAGCCCGAGCGGCTCCAATGCGAACGCCACGCTCAAGCCCGGCACAACCTCGAGAGCAGTGAAAGCGGGCCGGCCACCGTCAAGCACTATCGGGTAAAGCTGCCACGCTGTGACGGCAACGAGTGCCGCCGCGATCAGCGTCACCGCTTCTCGCAGGTTCGGCACCCGATGGAACAATGGAATAAGAAGCGCCGCGGCAGCCGGTATCAGCATTGCCGCCTGCATCAGTTGTTCGCCCGACATCTGGCTTAAATTCTCCATCACTTGAGCCCTCCGATAAGGCCCTGGGCGATGGTTTCGGCGACGTCGGCGCTCAGCCGCGTATCAAACCCAAGATAGACGGTCGCAGCGGCGAGCAAGAATAACGGTACGAGCATCGACAGCGGGGGATCGCGCGCCTCGCTGGCAAGAGCAGAAGGTTCGCGGAACCAGATAACTTCGGTGATCCGGCCGATGTAGATCACCGCCAGCAGCGAGCTTGCGACGATGGCAAACACCAGCCACCACATGTCCTTGTCGATGGCCCCGAGTCCCAGATACCATTTCGAGATGAAGCCTGCCGTGCCCGGCACACCCATCAGTCCGAGCCCCGCAATCGCGAAAGCTCCCATGGTCAGTGGCATGGTGCGCCCGATGCCGGCCAAATCCTTCAGCCTAACCGAACCGATGCGGTAGAACACAGCACCCAGCGCGATGAACAGTGCCGTCTTCATGATGCCGTGATTGACGATATGCGCCAGCGAACCCGTCAGGCCCGCTTGATTGGCAAGGCCGATACCCAGCGTGATGTAACCGATCTGCGCAACCGAGGAATAAGCCATCATCCGCTTGGCGTTCTCCTGGAAGATCGCACTCACGGATGCAATGAACATCGCCGCCACCGACAACGCGATTAACACCTCCGCAGCTGGCAGCTTGTCGATCGTGAACGCCACGCCGTAGACCGAAAACAGCACGCGGATCAGAAGATAGATCGCAACCTTTGTCGCCGTGCCGGCCAGGAAGACCGTCGCGAAGGACGGCGCGTAAGTGTAGGCGTTCGGCAGCCAGAGGTGCATCGGGAACAGCGCCAGCTTCAAGCTGATGCCGACAGCAAGGAACGCGAATGCGGTGAGGATTGCGCCCATCTGATCGACGGACGCAGGACCCAGCCGCTGCGAGATATCCACGAAGTTGAGCGACCCCGTAACGAGGTACATCAGCCCGACGCCGATGACATACATCGTCGCCCCGATGGTGCCCATGATCAGATATTGGTAAGCCGCCAGTAACGCGCGCCGGTTCTTGCCCAGCGCGACAAGCGCATAGGTCGAAAGCGATGAGACTTCTAGAAACACGAAGGCGTTGAACGCATCGCCAGTGATCGCGATCCCCAACAGCCCGGCAAGGCACATCAGGTACATCGTGTAGTACCAGGACTGCAGGTGCGAATCGATCTCGGTGGCAACGCTCTTCCGGGCAAACGGCATGATGACGGCGCCGAGCACGCTGACGAGGAGCAAGACGTAGGCCGAAAGCGCATCGACGTAGTAGGTGATCCCGAACGGCGGATCCCAATTGCCGAGCTTGTAGACGATAGGCTCGCCCATCGACAGCACCTGCCAGAGAAGCGCGCCCGCGATGAACGGCAAGATCCACGTCACACCAAGCGCGATCAGCCAGGCAAGCGTACCCCGCCGCGTGAACGCGACCAGCACCGCGCCGAACAGCGGCACGATAACCTGCAGGATTGGTAAATGCGGAAAGAGGTTACTCATCTTCGCCCTCGTCCGCGAAGATCTCATCTTCCTCGATTGTACCGTAGGCTTCGTGAATGCGCACGACGAGCGCCAGCCCGACGGCGAGCGTCGCCACGCCGACGACAATCGCCGTGAGGATCAGAACGTGAGGCAGCGGATTGGCGTAGGTTGAAAATGCCGGGCTGTAGATGGGGGCGGTCCCGCCGATGATCTTCGCTGGCGTCAGATAGAGCAGGTAGACCGACGTCTGGAACAACCCCAACCCGACGAGCTTCTTGATCAGGTTCCCGCGCGCGATGACGATGTAAAGCCCCGCAACCATCAGAAAGATCGTGATGTAGTAGTTGTAGTGGGTGGCAAAGACCGTGAGCGCTTCCATCAATTCCATCAACGCCCTCGCTCGGCAAAGGCGTAGAACATGGCAAGCATCGTGCTGGCAACGGTGACGTAGACGCCGATTTCGACGAACAGGATTCCCCACTCGTGGGCAATCAGGAAGTCATCGGCAAATCCCGTGTACTCGAGGAAGTTGTCGCCAAGCAGCATGGCGACAACGCCGGTGCCAGCATAGATCAGAACGCCGAGCGGAACGGCGCGTTCGACGAGCCAGTCCGGCGCGATCAGCTTGGCGCGCTTCAGACCGAATATCATCGCATACAGTATGACCATCGCTGCCGAAATGACGCCAGCCTGGAACCCGCCGCCCGGCCCGAAGTCACCATGAAACTGAACATAGAGCGCGAACAGCAGAATGAACGGCACGATGATTTTCGTGCCGACGCGCAGTATCAGATCGAGCTTCATGCCTTCCCCTTTTCGCGGCTGCCCTCGGGATCGCCCGCATCGTCATTTCCCGGTTGGCCGGCCAGCTTCTTGCGCCTGCCCGACAGCAACAACAGCACCGCAATTCCTCCGGTGAAGACGACGGCCGTCTCGCCGAGCGTATCGAAGCTACGGAAGTCTGCGAGAACTGCCGTGACCATGTTCGGCGGCATGATGTGATCGCGCGAGGCCTGGATGTAGCGTGGCGCCACGTGGGTATGGACCGGCGTGTTGTCCGCGCCGTAGGGCGGCAGCGTGAACGTTCCCCAGATCAGCGCCGCGCCAACGACCACGCTGACGAACAGCGGCAACAGGACATTGCGCGGCGCCGGGTACTCGATCGATTTCGTCAGTTGCAGCGTCGCCAGGAACAACACCGTCGATATCCCCGCACCGACCGAGGCTTCTGTCATCGCGACGTCGACGGCATCCAGTACCATCATCACCGAGGCCATCAGGAAGCTGTAGACCCCCGACAGGATGACCACGCCGAACAGGTTGCGCTGACGCACGATGGCAATGGTGATGCCGGCCAGCAGCGTCAGCAGCAGCATCATGATGAAAACTTCCATCCCGGCCGAAGACGTCGGCTCGATCAGGCGTTTTACCGGTGCTCCATACTCGCCGGCCGCATGCGCTGCGGTGATGAATGCGGGGATCATGTCCGCCCCCCTTCCCGGCTTGAGGATCGGTCGCCCGAAGCGCGCTTTTCGGCATCGAGCACGGCCTGGCGGGCTTCCCGCCGGTCCTCGCTGAGGACCGGCTTGATGTCTTCGGCGAGGGCCCCTTGCGCGAGCGCGTGGGAAATGATTGGGCCGAAGAACAGTATCAACAGCAGCGCAAACAGCAGTTTGACCGTCACCAGATCGAAACCCGACTGCAGCATCAAACCGGTCAGCAACATCCCCGCGCCGAGCGTATCCATAACCGACGCGGCATGCATGCGCGTATAAACGTCGGGCATCCGCAGCAACCCCAGGGCACCGGCAACGAGGAACGATCCGCCGGCAAGGATGAGTACCCAGCTCGCCGCGTTTGCCACGTGAGACATCACTTCCATCGGCTTCCTCCCTTGTCTTCCTCCACGTCGTAGGCGAGGTCGCCATGCCGGAAGAATTTGAGAACCGCGAACGTGCCGATCTTGCTCAGGAGTGCGTAGGTCAGACCGATATCGAGCCACTCCGGCCGCCCGGTCAGGAACCCCACGAACGACAGCAGCAGGATTGCAAGCGTACCGACCGAGTTGCCCGCCAGCACCCGGTCGAACACCGTCGGGCCGCGGATGGCCCGGATGATCGCAAGGCACAGCGCGATGAGAACGGCTGCCGTTCCGATGATGTAGATCATCTGTTGCCCCCCTCGAACGCACTCGCCCTGGCGTCCATCCCGCCGGCTTCCACGTCGTCGGCACCCGCAGCCTGAATGGCATGAATGGTGAAGACATCCCCCGCGACCCCGGTCGTTATCGTTCCAGGAGTGAGCGTGATGGAGTTGGCATAGGTCGCCATGCCGGCCGCGGTCTTTTGCGATGCGCGCACCTTCGTCATGGTCGGGGTAATCGGCAGCGATGGCGACACGATGATGCGCGTGACGGTGACGCCGGACTTGATGATTTCGAAGATCAGCCAGCACCAGTAGCCCAGGCTGCCCCCGATCAAATGCATCGGTACACCCTCGTCATCGAGGATGCCCATGCGATCTGCGAGAAAAACGCACAAAGCCGAACAGGCGAGCCCCACGCCCATCAGGAACGGCGTGTAGTGGCCCGACAAGGCGAGCCAGAACGCATATAGAGCGACCCCCAATCCTAGATGGCGCATTGGTAAAAGTTTCCCCCGGATCTGCCTGTCACAAGTTCTAACGCACAATCTGGCTTTAACGCTCGGCTTGGTATGCAGTATACCACCACATGCCCTTCCATGCGTCAAAAGGAATCAGCCGCCCGCCTTAGGTGCAAACTCATCGATGCGTTCTCACAACGCCGTTGTGATACCGGCCCTGCTTTCGTCAACAAACATGGCATATGGAACCGCCTGCCGCCGATTGGACTTATGTTGCTATAGGCTGGGTCCTGGCAAGCTGCTCACGGCACAACTTGGCCGCAATGGATTGGTTGTATTGAGGTAAAACGTGATCGAAGACGCTGAAGGTCCTGAGCGGCAGTTGAAGTGTACGCAAGCGTTCATCCAAGGTTCACTTAGTCTCGGGTATCACAGCATAATCAGGGCATAGACCTCGCGAACCGGACTGCCGGGAAGCACCCGTCGCGAAGATTTAGGAAATCAGGAGAGTAATCATGAGAACATTGACCCGCTTTCTCGCAGTGGCGGCCGTCGCATTGGCATTGCCGGTATTCGCCGGTTCCGCGTCCGCTGCAGACATCAAGCTTGGCGCTGAGCGCATGGCACCGGTGACTGGCGGGATCGCCCGCTCGCATGACGGCATGCTCGCTAAGTCATCCGAACCAGCTCCCATTCAGGTTGCCGGCCGCAGAGGCCGCTGGATCGGCCCAGCAATCGTTGGCGGCATCGTTGCTGGTGCGCTGATCGCCGGATCGCGCCGCGCCCATTCGCGCCACTATCGCCACTACGATCATCGTCCGGTCCGCCGTTCGTCGCGCTGTGACCGTCTGTACTGGCGCTGTCAGGACGGCGTCCGCCGCGCTTGCTACAAGTACAACAACCGCTGCTATTGATCACTTCGGGCTCTAACTCCGAAGCTGCATGACAGCCGCACTGAAAAATCGGGCGCTTCGCACCACCGCGAGGCGCCCGATTTTTTTTGACTCAATTCGTTCAACATTTGTTCGCCGCAAACGTCGT
>CAYGRH010000015.1:0-7305 GCA_964352165.1 uncultured Hyphomicrobiaceae bacterium
CCTGGGGCGTTTTCGAGTTGGACTTGGGGTTCTTCTTGGCGTTGTTTCGAGGCTTGGTAGCGGAGTGGGCTTTGGAGCTATTGCCTTTTTTGTTTTTGGCCTTGTTCTTCTTAGCCTTCTTTTTTTCGTCCGGGGACTTCTGCGCCAGGACGATAAATTTGTCAGCTTTTGCTGGCGCGCTCACGCTGCCAGCGTCCATCGCGGGTGCGGCGTAACCATCGCTGGCGTGCGTGCCCACGATAAAGACTGATAATATCAGCGTGCAGATCATGCCGATCAGCGACTTGTTCATTTTGCAGTCCATGGTTTCTTCGCTTCCTACGAGAATGTTCGCGAGCCGATAAGGGCGCAGCAGCTACGTTCGCTCCCGCAAAACCACGTTTGCCGGGTCTCGCGTCCGGAACAGCCTTGTGTCCCGTCAGACGACCATATTTCACGCCTTCGGCGTTCGCGAACTGTTTCGATCAAACCTTAACGGGCACTCAGCTACAAACGTGTAAACGATCGCGCCACAGTTTCTGTTCCGAGGCCGGTGGTGATCGGAGCCGATCTCCCCACAAAGTTGCACGCGGGTTCGCGGATCGGGGTGCGCTAATCGCGGTCTTCAAGAGTAGGCCGCTAAAATATTGGCAAATATAGGACTTTGCAGTTTGGCAACGCTTTGAGGATTGCGCGCAAGGTGCGGTGGCGCTTTGCGTGCGGGGCGGGCGAGCGGAAGCGCCCCGTCATCGCAATTACACGGCGACGGAATGGTTGGCACGACCGGCGGCGTGGTATTCGTCAAAGACCGAAGCGATGATGCGCACGAGTGCGAGGGCGTCTTCTGCGACGCGTATGTTTGCCCCATCAATCGTCACGATGCCTTCTGCCTCGTATGGGGCCAATGCGGCGATCTCGCTTGAGAAGCTGCCGCGTGGCATTGCGAACTGGTCCGTTGCCTGATCGAGGTCGGCGGCACCAAAGCACATCAGGTGTTCGATGATATAGCTTCTGACGGCGTCCTGGCCGGCAAATGCCAAGCCTTTCGCTATGGGGAGTATGCCAGCTTCCACATCACGCGACCAAGCGCCGGTCTCGCTCTTATTCTGAACGTATCCCTGTGGCGTTCGGCCGATCGACGTGGCACCGACGCCGAGAAGTGTTTGCGCGCGATCGGTGGTGTAGCCCTGGAAATTGCGCCGCAGCTCGCCGGCGCGGGCGGCGATTGAAAGCGTGTCTGTCGGCAATGCGAAATGGTCGAGGCCGATGGCCTGATAGCCGTGTTTGATCATTTCATCGGCGGCGACCTGGGCCTGCTCGAGGCGCGCATTTGCACCCGGCAATGCGGCTTGCGAAATCAAGCGCTGTTTTTTGGCCATCCAGGGGACATGCGCGTAGCCGAACAGCGCCAGCCTGTCAGGTTTCATGCGTGCGCATTCGGCGATAGTGGACGTCAGCGTTTGTGCCGTTTGGTAGGGCAGCCCGTAGATCAGGTCGAAGTTGATGTTGAGGACACCGGCGTGGCGCAACTTTTCGACGGCGCTTTCGACCATCTCAGGCGGCTGAATGCGGTTGATGGCCTTTTGGACTTTCGGATCGAATTCCTGCACGCCGAAGCTTGCCCGGTTGAAGCCCAACGTGCCGATGCGCGCGACCATCTCGTCGCTGAGTGTACGGGGGTCGCTTTCGATTGCGATTTCGGCATCGGCCGTGAAATTGAAGTGCGCGCGGACGTCATCCATGGCGCGTTCCAGGTCGTCGGGAACGAGTGCGGTCGGCGTGCCGCCGCCCCAGTGCAGATGTGACAACGTCATGCGGGCTGGAAGGTTGGCAGCCAGCAGGGCGATTTCGCGCCTGAGGAGGGCTGCGTATTGCGCGACGGGTTCATCGCGGGAAGCCAGTTTCATATTGCAGCCGCAGTACCAGCAAAGCTGCCGGCAAAACGGGACGTGCAGATAAAGGGAAATCGGTTCGGCGGGATCGAGATTGGCAAGCCAGCCTGCGTAGTCGTCTGCGCCAACGGCATCACCGAAGTGCGGAACCGTTGGATAGCTGGTGTAGCGCGGCACCGGCATCGTCAGGTATTTCGCGATTTTTTCGCTCATCGGGTTGTTTCCTTCACGGCTTGCCAGCCGGGTTGTGTGATCGGTTCTAGCCAGGGCATGGGTGAAACCGAGTGCCGCCCGTCAAAGCGAGTGACATCTGCTGGATGACACCGATTGTGTCACTCATTTTTGACGCCTGGTGAGGGGCGTGGCTTTGACGCAAGTCAAGGATGGGAGGAGCGTGCGGTGTGCTAGCCAACGCATTGCGCTCGCGTAGGGGCGAAAACACCCCGGGCAGCCGGTGGGCACGGGGTGCAAGCCAAGCGGCGTTCGTGTCCGGAAGGGCGGCGAGCGCACCTCAGTCCCTAGTAACGACCAAGGCGCTCACCGAAGTATTTTGGGGCTCATGAGCGCTCTGGGGGGGATTATGAGCCGCCGTGCCGGGTTCGGTTGATCAGACGCTCGTGACGCGCAAATAGGGGCGGATCTCATCCCAGCCTTGCGGGAAGATCGTTTTGGCGTCGTCGTTGGAGATCGACGGGGGAATGATGACCTTATCGCCGGGACGCCAGTCGGCAGGTGTCGCGATTTTGCTCTTGTCGCCGAGTTGGAGAGCGTCGATGACGCGCAGGATTTCATCGAAGTTGCGTCCGACGTTCATCGGATAGGTCATCGTCAGGCGGACCTTCTTGTCGGGGTCGATAATGAACACTGAGCGGACGGCTGCCGTCTCGCTTTGCGAGGGATGGATCATCTCATAGAGCTTTGCGACCTTAAGGTCGGGGTCGGCGATGATCGGGAACTTCAGCGTCGTGTTCTGTGTGTCGTCGACATCCTTGATCCAGGCGCGGTGCTCTTCGACGGTGTCGGTCGACAGCCCGATGGGTTTGACGTTCCGGGCAGCGAATTGCTCGGCAAGCTGCGCAGTGCGACCCATTTCGGTCGTGCAGACCGGCGTAAAATCGGCTGGGTGACTGAAGAAAAACGCCCAGGACGAACCGATCCAATCATGGAAGTTGATCGGGCCGGTTGTTGTGTCGACCTGGAAGTCTGGTGCTGTTTCGCCAATGCGAACGGTCATCTGCTGGGGTCCTTATTTTGTTGAATGCGAATGGGCCGAGTGCTTTTTGGTATGTGCGCCCGGCCGGTGCAGATTGCGTGGTCCGTATTCGTCGATAGGAAGTGGAGCTCTACTCGGCAGCTACGCTTTTGCCTGAGCCGCGCACCAGTCGATCGGGAAGCAGGGCGGCGATCAATATCAGAGCAATGCCGAGCGCGAGGCCGAGCCACTCTCCGGGTAGCGAAGTGAGGAGGGCCGGGTACTTGGTGCCCGCGATGGGCGCAAGAGTGGAGTTGCCACCGGCTATGGCATCGAGGATGCCGGTTGCCTTTACGGCGGGGTAAGTGAGCATGTAGGCAAATGCCCCGACAAGGCCGCCGATGGCAAAGTAGACGGCATCTATTCGGCCTGTGGCAGCCGCCGTCAGCCCGGTTCCGGGGCAGTAACCAGCGATGGCAAATCCGACGCCGAGTAGTGCGCCACCGATGATGACGCCAAGGTAGGCCGTCTTGACCGACAAGTGAGAGGGATCAACGAGCCCGCTGAGCAGGCCGCTGAAGGTCAGGACGGAGGCGACGCCGATGCCCAACAGGATGGTCTTCATGAGGTGAAGGTTGCTCAGGTTGAGCATGCGTATGATGTAACCGGGGTTGGTTGCTCCGATGCGATCGAGTGCGAAACCGAAGGCAGCACCGATAGCTAATGCAAGGATGATCTCATTCATCTCAAGCCGCCTTTCTGAAGAGGTAGAGGGCCGTAGGGATGCCAGCGAGGAAGGCACCTGCTGCAAACAAGTAGCCGGATACAGCGGTCTGCATGATGCCGCTCATCATGTGTCCGGAGGTGCAGCCGCCAGCCATCCGGGCTCCGTAAAGGACGATGAAGCCGGCGAGGAAAGTTGCGATGTAGCGCTTTGCCGGTGAGTCACCGAAGTTGGCGCGCCAGACGTCCGGCATGACCCGTTCATTGCCGGTGACGCCGCCCCTGAGAAGGGCTGAGGCAAACGCACCAATCATCATGGCGATGACGAATACGAAGCTGTAATTCAGCGGGTTGCTGACAGCCTTTGCGTACTTGCCTCCGCTCTTGGCGAGGTAGGCATTCGAGCTATCGAAACCGCTTTTGGTGTCGGCTGACGGGACGGCAATCGAGGGATCGATCATGTCCCATATGACGCCGTTCAGAATTACGAACTGGGTCGATACTCCGATCGGTTTGACCAGGAGAACGGCGGCGAAGAACACCACGCCCAGCAACACTCCGCCTGACTTCCAGGACAGCATCTCATTGACCTCCGTTGGAATACATTCATTTAATTGAATGTATCTTGAGATCAGAGGAAATCATTGCGTTGTGTCAATGGCTGCGAAAAAATCAGGCAGCCGCTCTGCCGATCGCGCTTTAGAAACCGAGAACCGAAAGAAGGCTTGGGGCGGGAGGAGGCGGATTGAAGTTCGTCATCTCGCTGGCAATCTGCGTGTAAAGTTCGGGCACCCACTGTGGGCTCGGCGTTTTGCCGCGTTCCTTCAGTAGTTCAGTCGGCGGTGTCTTGCGGAAGTCCGTCGGGGCGATCACGACCTTTATGTTCCGCATGCCGACTTCGGCGGCGATGAGGAAGAGTTCTTCGGCATTGCGATCGCCAACCGCCAGGCAACCAGCCGAGACGTTCTTGCCATGGATCATGATATCGCCGCCCAGATCCTTGCGGCCATCCTTCTTGGCCATTTTCCGATCGAATTCGTTGGGATAATTGACACGCAGCGACACATGGTAGGCGCTGTTCGGATTGAGGTATGAA
Organism: uncultured Hyphomicrobiaceae bacterium; assembly: GCA_964352165.1. Lineage (GTDB taxonomy): Bacteria > Pseudomonadota > Alphaproteobacteria > Rhizobiales > Hyphomicrobiaceae > CAYGRH01. Next base: position 4,883 of record CAYGRH010000015.1, read on the forward strand.
ATCCGGTAGACGCCTTCGGGAACCTGCTTGTCGCCGCGAAGCAGTTTCGGCCCGCTCGCACCGCTAGCGGCAAGCACCTTGTAGCGGTGTACAAACTTCCATTCGCCGGTGGCGGGGCGGGCGTAAAGCTCCAGAGCCTTCTCATCCTTGATGCTGACCATGGCAATTTCAGCTGGTGGCCAGGACGCTTTGGCCGCGTTGAACTTCGCCTTCACCCGGCTCAACGCCGATGGTGAGATTTCGGCCAGTCGTTGTTTCAGGGTGTAGCGGGTCTTGCGCTTCTTACTCGTGGCTTTGCGTGCGCGCTTGTTTGGGGCTGACTGCTTTTTGCGCGCGGAGGCGACAGGCAGTTCGGTCACTTCGACCGACCAGGAATCAGGTGTGCCGGCTGCTGTAATCGGCTCATCTGGGATTTCAATTTCGCCTACGCCGGGATCAATAAATGCGAGGCGTGGATGGCGTGGTGCCAGTCGCGGGCGCAAAGCCGGGAATGGTTCTGGGGCGGAGTTGGCCGCACTGGCGTCTTCACTTCGGGCTGCAAGCGGGCGGTCAAGGCCTTCGCGCAAGGCAAGGGACTGGGAGTCAAGCCGTGGGTCGAGCGTTGGTCGAAGTGCACCGAGGTTGTGCAAACCGGTTTCGCTGCCGCTGATCGGTCCATCCAACGAGACAAGCGCCATCGTCGTTCCTGCACAGGTAATGCAGAAAAGCGCAATAGCAGCAATCGTGAAGCGTTGGTCCGCCTTCATTTCGTACTCGCAAAGCACCAGGCCCACCCGAGCCAGCGGTGAGCATGACTGATTCGCGCGGCGTGTTGGAGCCGGTTGGAGACTTCGGGGCCTGTTAGCTTCATCGTGCGGGAAGAATGGGCCTCGGCGGCTCCTGTGAAGGTCGAAAAGTGGCGGGCGCAACTCGGTTCCAGAGCCGGAAAGCCTTGCGTCGAGGTCGCGGGCATCGTCTATTTTGGAAAAAGCCGAAAGCGGAGGGGCAACGCATGGCGAGCGAAAAACAATGGCCGGAAGTGCGGGAGATTTCGATTCCCAGCCTCATGGAGGTGATCAAGGCGGGCGTCGCGGATTTCCGTGCCGCGCCCGGCTTTGGGGCGACGTTCGGGGCGCTCTACGCTGCTGCTGGCTGGCTTCTGATCGGGCTCGTCTGGTATTTCGACATGCCGTATTTCGCATATCCATTGGCGATGGGGTTTGCGCTGATCGCACCGTTGGCGGCGGCAGGCTTTTACGCAATCAGCGACCTCATCGAACGCGGAGAGCATTTGACCTGGTCGAAGGTGCTTGGGGCTCTTCGGCTGGCCCTAGGCAGGGACCTGCGGTGGATGGCGCTGGTAACGGGCTTTGCGCTGTTCTTGTGGCTCGACTTTGCTGCGATCCTGACGTTCTCGTTCGGTGGCCTTGATGTCTTGAGCTTTGAATTCCTGAATACGCTGCTGACGACCTCTGCCGGCCTGACCTTTTTGTTGGCTGGCAATGTCATCGGGGCCATCATCGCCATGGCCGTGTTTTCCATTTCGGTCGTTTCATTCCCGATGCTGTATGACCGCGACATCGACTTCGTGACGGCCATGGTAACGAGCGTCCGCCTCGTGAAGGCCAATCCCGTCACGATGATGGTCTGGTGCGCCATCATTGCGGTTTCGGTGGTCGTGTCGATTGCGACAGGTTTTTTCGCATTGATCGTGCTGTTGCCGATCATAGGGCACGCGACCTGGCATTTATACCGTCGGGCGGTGGAACCCCAGGCGGCATGAAGGGCCAGCGCGGTGCTCGTTGGTGCTTGCGGGTTTGCGCCGTTCCCACGTGACGATGCTTTGTAACGACGCTGGGTACTGGAGCTGCGAGCCCAATGGTCGTCACAAGCTGCCCAGGCCTGTATGGTTGAGCCAGGTCAAGGCGGCTCGCGATGTTATGACTAACTTCAAAGCGTGCGGAACGTTTGGGCTGATGCCGCCGTTGATGCTTGCGTGGGTGTTTGACGAGAAGCCTTGAGTTGATGAAGGAAAAACAAGAATGACCAGCAAAACCGAGCGGGAACAACAACTCAAGACCCGCCTTGAATTCCTGACGCAGCGACTTGAGCGTATCGAAACCCATCTGGAGAAGCCGCCCGAGCAGGATTGGGAGGACCGGGCGCAGGAAGCTGAAATGGACGAGGTTCTCGATGAGCTTGGTACGACAGGTACGCAGGAAATCGAGGCGATCCACGCGGCTCTTGTACGCATTGAAGGCGGCACATACGGGATTTGCGTGCGCTGCGGCGAGGACATTTCCGAAGAGCGACTTGATGCTGTCCCGCATACTCCGCTCTGCCGGGTCTGTGCTGCAAAAGTAGCTGAGGCAAAACCTGGAGCGGCTTGAGGTGTAAGATACCCTAGTCGGTCCAATCGGGCGAGGGATGCCTGCTTCAATCTC
>CAYGRH010000015.1:7405-17707 GCA_964352165.1 uncultured Hyphomicrobiaceae bacterium
TTGCGGACTGGGTTGGCTTTTGCTCGCCAGCTTTGTGTAGCCGTCACGGGTCTGGGGCGTCTTGATCCCAAGAACTGCGCCGGCGACCTGCGTGCGCAGGACCTGAGCCGTACCGCCACCGATAGTGAACATGCGAACGTCGCGTGCCATTCGCTCCAGGGGTTCCTGGTCGCCGTAGCCTCTCGCGCCGAAAAGCTGCAGGGCATCGTTGACGACTTTGAGCGCTGTTTCGGACGCAAACATCTTGGCGCGTGCCGCCATTGTCTTGTCGGGAAAGCCCGTGCCGCTCGTTTCGGCTGATCGGGCTGCTTCATGCAACATCAGCCGCGAAGCGTGTACGCCGGTATCCATGTCGGCGATCATCCATTGCAGCCCTTGAAACTCGGCTAACGGGCGGCCGAATTGTTCGCGCTTCAGGACGTACCGCTTGGCGTGTTCGAGCGCGCCGGCTGCAATACCCATGGCGATTGTCCCCGCACCGACGCGCTGCGAATTGTAGGCGTTCATAAGGTCTGCGAAACCGCGGTCGAAGCCCGACGGGGGGATGAGGGCCATTTCGCTGGGGACTTCGACATTTTCGAACACCAGTTCGGTTTCCGGCATGCCGCAAAGCCCCATGGTGCGTTCGCGTCTGGCGACCGAAAAGCCTTTCGGGAACTTGCCTGCGGCCGGGTCGGCCAGAACGATGAAGCCGCTGATGCCTTCTTCCCGGCCGTCGGTTGAGAGTACGCGGGCGAACACGAGATGAATTTTCGAGACGCCGCCGCCGGTAATCCAGTGCTTTGTGCCGTTGAGTACATAGCGGTCGCCGGAGCGGCGCGCGGTTGTGCGCATTTCGGTGGCGGCGCTGCCTGCGTCGGGCTCGGTGATGCAGATCGCGGGCTTATCGCCAGCCAGAACGAGCGGCGCGCACAAGCGTTTTTGAGCTTCCGTGCCGTAGGCCATGACGGCGGAGATGCCGCCCATGTTGGCCTCGACGACAATGCGCGCTGTGAGTGCGCAGGCTTTGGCAACTTCCTCGGTCACGCGGCAGACATCGAGGTAGCTTGCGCCCATGCCGCCGTAGGCCTGTGGGATCGTCATGCCCATAAGGCCGGCGTTACTGAGGTCAGCGACATTGTCCCAGCAATAAGATCGCGTCTGATCCCATTCGGCGGCTCGCTTTGAAAATCGCGTTTCGGCCAATTCCCGGGCGATTTCGTGCAGTTTCTTGTTCGACATGAGGTTCCCCATTTTTATTGAGAGCACCACGACTTTGAGTTAAACTCAACCAAACAAAAATGAATTAGAAATTGAGTTTTTATGAATTTAAGGGCGCTTCGCACTTTGGTGGAGATCGACCGGATTGGATCGTTCGCAGCGGTTGCCGACCGGCTGGGTATGACGCTGTCCGCCGTCAGCCTTCAGATGAAGGCGTTGGAAGACGAACTGCAGTTGTCATTGTTCGACCGCTCGCATCGGCCGCCAGCCATGACGCCGGTTGCGCGTGATGTCGCCAAACGGGCGCTGGCAATCCTGTCGGAGGTGGACGAACTTCGCGCCATCAAAGGCGAAGACGGGGTTTTGCGGGGTGATTATCGGATCGGGTTCGTCGCAACGGCCAGCGTGCGGCTGATGCCTGAATTCCTCGCCAAGGCGGCATCACTGCAGTCTGCCGCGCGGCTCATTGTTGAAAGCGGGCTCTCGACGGGGTTGCTTGCCAAGGTACAGGCCGGATCGCTTGATGCAGCGGTGATCACCGAGATGCCGGGCATACGCGCTGACATGCAGTTCATTCCGATGCGGACTGAAGCGTTCGTACTAGCAGTGCCCAGCAGTGCGCGAGGGTGGGATCTCGATCAATGTGCAGACCGCTTGGCGCACGTCCAGTTCACGCCGACGACGGGCATCGGGTTGCTGGTCTCGCGCTATCTGGCCCAACGCGGCATTGAACCTCGCAAAACCCTGGAAATCGATTCCGTCGAGGCGGTCATGGGTTGCGTCAATGCCGGTGTCGGGTTCGCCATTCTCCCCGAACCCGATGTGAGGCGGTACGCCGGCGATGTCATAGTCGAAGACTTGGGTTTGCCCGGGCTAGAGAGGCGGCTCGGGCTGGTTGTAAGGCGGGATGGCCCGCTCGCCAAGCAGGTGAAGTCAATCGCTGCGTTATTCGCGGATTGCTAGACGTCCACCGCATGGGGCTCCGGCTGCACTTCGCATTATTCATCGCGGTCGACGGTCAGCGTTTCGTCAGGCTGATGCTGCCCGAGCCGTGATCGCCTGAGAAGGTAACGGTCTGGCTGGAGCCCGAGATCGTAACGCGAACGCGACCGGAAAGGTCATACTGGGGGTTATAAAAATCTCCAACGAAGAGGTTTGGATTGACCATCAGCACTTCACCGGTTTGGCGGATGTTGGCGGACGGGCTGGCGCATGTCGCCTTGACGCCATAAACCGTGCCCGACTCCTGCGAATAAGAAATGCGGCAGGTGACCGATTCACGCGCGCCCTCTTTCGGTGAGACGTAGCCTTTGCCAGTCCAGGAGCCCTGGAGCGAAGCGGCGTCCGCTGAGTTTGCCGTGAAGGTCAGGCCGGCAACCGAGATCGCCACGAGGCAGGCGGAAACCCGCAAGAAGCGTCGCGCGACAAATTCAGCAAATAAAACGGTCCTCATTATCAGGCTCCAGTCGTTGAGGTGTCTGCAAAAAGCTATTTGGCGCGATGCCAGCGACCTGTTGCGCATATTCGGCTTAAAGTGGCAGCAAGCTTAAGCGATTTTGCGGAGGTATGTCGTTCAACCTGTGGTGAAACTGCGGCGTGAGCGCGGTTTGCGCCCGCGCGGAGGTAGCTTTACGTCGCCGAAGAACGGTGTGGAGTTGAAGCCGGCAGGTACGAGCGCATCAAGAAATTCCTCATCTTCGCTCGTAAATTCATGGTCGAGGGTGGAGAGGTAGTCTTGCCATTGCGACATCGTTTTCGGGCCGACGATTACGGATGCGACGAGTGCATTGTTCAATACCCAGTTGAGCGCATACTGGCCTGCGGTCAGCCCGCGTTTTTCTGCATACGTGGCGATGTCGCGCGCGAGACGGAGCGATTCCGGGCGGAACTCAGATTGCAGAATCCGCTTGTCCTTGCGGCCGGCGCGGCTATCGGCGGGGGGCGGGCCTTCGGCGTCATATTTGCCGGTTAGGACGCCGCGTGCGAGCGGGCTATATGGAACGACCCCAATCTGGAAATGCTCACATGCGGGAAGCTGCTCTTGTTCCAGCATGCGGTTCATCGCGTTGTATAACGGTTGCATGACGACCGGGCGTGGAACTCCAAGACTATCGGCGACTCGGACGAGTTCAGCGATGCGCCAACCGCTGTAATTGCTGAAGCCCCAGTAGCGGATCTTTCCCTGGCGCACGAGGTCGCCCATGGCGCCAACGGTTTGTTCGAGCGGGGTTTCGAGGTCGTCCACGTGAAGGTAGTAGATATCGATGTAATCGGACTTCATGCGTGCGAGGCTGCGGTCGACTTCAACCATAATGCGTTTGCGGTTGAGAGTGGTCTCGGAGATGGCGTCGCTCATCGGTGAGCCGACCTTGGTGGCGACGATCCAGTCGTCGCGGTTCGCCTTCAAGGCATTGCCGACGATCTCCTCCGAGCCGCCTTTGGCATAAACGTTGGCGGTATCGATGAAGTTGACGCCTGCGTCGCGTGCTGCGGCGATGATCTCGCCTGCGTCAGCAGCGTTGGTCTGGTCTCCAAACATCATCGCGCCAAGGCACAGCCGTGAGACGTTAAGGCCGGAGTTGCCGAGCCGTTCATATTTCATTTCGTGTTCTCCGCAAGCTTAGTCTTAGCGCGCAGGTTATAGCGGGTTCGTGCATGGCGTATACGCTTTCGCGCCACCAGGTGCAGGGCACCGCGCGCGGGCGGCGGACCGGATAAACTTGCAAGTTCGGTCAAGGAAGCCGCCTATTGCAGTTCAGATTGCGCCGGGAGGTGACTTGGTCAATGAGTGCGAATTTTGCCGAACTTGATTATCGCGAGACTCCAATTGGTGCGTTGAGCTTGCGGCGGCGGCGCGATCTTCGACTCGACGTCGACATTATTGAAATCAAGCTCGGCGAAGACTTTCTGATGTCGAGCCTGTTTACGGCCTCGGAGATTGCGCTTGCGCGATTGGGGCTGGCGGAGTTGGCAGCAGCAAAGCCGGGCCAGAGTGCTGATAATGGCGCTGGGGCGGGGTTGAGCGTTGTCGTTGGAGGTCTCGGGCTGGGTTATACCGCGCAGGCGGTCCTGGAGAACAACGACGTGTCGTCTCTCATCGTGGTCGATGCGCTGGAAGCGGTGATCGATTGGCACCGGTCGGGTCTTCTGCCGCTGGGAGCGGAATTGTACGCGGATGATCGATGCCGCTTCGTGCACGGCGATTTTTTCGAGTTAAGCGCGTCGCGGGCAGGGTTTGATCCCGCAAATGCGGGCCGGGTATTCGATGCGGTTCTGGTCGATATCGATCATTCGCCCGACATGCTGCTCGATGACGGCAACGCGCCGTTTTACCAAGCCGCGGGGCTGCGAAATCTGGCAAAGCACCTGAGGCCGGGGGGCGTGTTCGGGTTGTGGTCGAATGCCTTGCCGGATGACGAATTCACTGAGCGTCTGCGCGGCGTCTTCGATACTGCCCGAGCCGAAGAGGTAACGTTTCCGAATCCGTTGCAGGACAAGCCATTTACGCAAACGGTCTACCTGGCGCGAATGGCGTCATGACGGATGATGGCCGCGCTGGGGGACAATCGGCTTGTCCAATGTGTCCGGTCTGTCGGTCAGCAACGGCGCAATTGCTGACTGAAGTCGATGCGCGCATTTATTTTCGTTGTGAGACATGTGTGGCAACGTTTCTTGAGCCTTCACAGCGACCGTCGCCGGAGGAGGAACTCGCGCACTATTTGCATCATGAGAACGCGGTTGGTGACCCGGGCTACCGCGCATTCCTGTCAAAGTTTGCCCGACCGCTTCTGGAGCGGCTGCCGGAAGGTGCATGCGGGCTCGATTACGGCTGTGGTCCGGGGCCAGCGCTTGCTGCGATGCTGCGGGAGGCTGGGATGACTGTCGCGCTACACGATCCGTTCTTTCATCCAGATGCAGACGTGCTGTGGGCGAGTTACGACTTCATTTGCTGCACGGAGACAGCCGAGCATTTTCATGACCCGTATGAAGAGTTTTCTCGACTGGATCGCATGCTGAAGCCGGGCGGAATTCTTGGAGTGATGACGTGTTTTCAAACTGAGGATGTCAAATTCGCGCGCTGGCATTACCGCATGGACCCGACGCATGTCGTGTTCTATCGCGCGGCTACGTTTGAGATGATAGCGAAGCAGCGCGTGTGGGATTGTGAAATCCCCGTGAAGGACGTGGCGATCATGAGGAAGCCTGTTCGCGACTAGCCGTGTTGCCCGGTCGTCGCCCGGCCGTCTCAAGTTCGAATGGATATGCTGCGGCGCTTTGGCGTTAGCGCTCTGATCTAGAAGGCGAAAGCCTTTGTTCTCAATGATGTGCACCGGGGACGTTCGTTGGGCCATTTCAAGAAATAATCCACTTGGTCGTTCCGGCTTGCATCGGTGGTGCGCGATGGCCTCAGTTGCGTAGCGTTCTTTGTTTGCATTGGGCGCGGTGTGGCTAAAGCAGTGGTTCGCTGATGAGCAAATCGCCGCTTTAGCCGGCAACCTGCGGGAGGGTGCGAAAGTGGCCACATGCGTTCACAATTTCGCATTGAGGCGCGGCTGGCCTACCGAGGGACAATTTTCCACCCATATACTCAGTCAGAATATGCTTCTGGCTGAGGGGCTGAAGATTTTCGTCCACGGATAGGGAGTTCCGCATGAACCCGATTTCGAAGGACCCGGTATTCGAACAGTTCTCGCGCTCGTTCGAAAGCCAGCAACATTCCGAGATCTCGCTAAGAGACTATCTCGAAGGTTGCCGCACAGATCCTTCTTACTACGCAAGTGCCGCCGAGCGCATGATGAAGGCTATCGGCGAGCCGACGGTCGTCGATACGGCTCAGGACCCGCGACTTAGCCGCATCTTTTCCAACCGAACGATCAAGATCTATCCTGCGTTCAAGGATTTCTACGGTCTGGAAGAGACTATCGAGCGGATCGTCGCCTACTTCCGGGCGGCCGCCCAGGGGCTCGAAGAGCGCAAGCAGATGCTGTATCTGCTCGGCCCCGTTGGCGGGGGAAAATCCTCGATTGCCGAACGTTTAAAGGAACTGATGGAGCAGTGCCCGATCTATGTCCTGAAGGCAGGCGATGAGATTTCTCCGATTTTTGAAAGCCCGCTCGGGCTCTTCGATCCCGGAAGGATGGGCGACACGCTCAAGGAAACCTACGACATACCGAAGCGACGGCTAACCGGAATGATGAGCCCGTGGGCCGTCAAGCGGCTTGATGAATACGGCGGTGACCTGTCGAAGTTTTCCGTCGTGCGGATGATGCCTTCGAAGATCCGGCAGATTGGCATTTCCAGAACTGAACCGGGTGATGACAACAACCAGGACATCGCTGCGCTGGTGGGCCGGGTGGATATCCGCAAATTGGAGTTTCACGGGCAGTCTGACCCCGATGCGTATTCATATAGCGGCGGCCTGAACCGGACGACGCAGGGCCTTCTCGAATTTGTCGAAATGTTCAAGGCACCGATCAAGATGCTGCACCCGTTGCTGACGGCGACGCAGGACGGCAGCTATGTTGGTACCGAGAACGTGGGGGCGCTGCCCTATCAGGGCATCGTCATCGCGCACTCGAATGAAAGCGAGTGGCAGAGCTTCAAGAACAACAAGAACAACGAGGCATTCCTCGACCGGATCTATGTCGTTACCGTGCCCTACAGCTTGCGGGCGACTGAAGAACGGCGGATCTATGAAAAGCTGCTGGCCTCAAGTGAGCTCGTCGACGCGCCGCGTGCGCCCGGCACTCTTGAAATGCTTGCCGAGTTTTCGGTTCTATCGCGACTGCATGAGCACGAGAATTCCTCGCTTGTTTCCAAGATGCGCGTTTACGATGGCGAAAGCCTGAAGGAAACGGACCCGCATGCGCGCAGCGTGCAGGAGTATCGCGATGCCGCCGGCGTGACCGAAGGCATGGACGGTATTTCGACGCGGTTCGCCTACAAGATCCTGTCGGAGACCTTCAACTACGATACGCGCGAAATCTCCGCTGATCCGGTGCACCTCATGTACGTGCTGGAACAGGCGATTCGCCGAGAGCAGTTGCCGCGTGAAACCGAGGACCGCTATATCGAGTTCATCAAGGAGGAGCTCGCGCCGCGCTATGGCGAACTGATAGGAAACGAGATCCAGAAATCCTATCTGGAATCCTACAACGACTTCGGCCAGAACCTGTTTGATCGATACGTGGCCTATGCGGATGCCTGGATCGAGGATCATGACTTCAAGGATCCCGATACCGGGCAATTCATGAACCGCGAACTGCTCGATCAGGAATTGTCCAAAATCGAAAAGCCCGCCGGCATCGCGAACCCGAAAGACTTCCGCTACGAGGTCGTGAAATTCTCGCTGCGGGCGCGTGCCAACAACGGTGGCAATAACCCAAGCTGGACGTCTTACGAGAAAATCCGAGACGTGATCGAGCGGCGCATGTTCAGCCAGGTGGAAGAGCTTCTGCCGGTGATTAGTTTCGGCGCCAAGAAGGACGGCGATACCGATAAGAAACATGATGAGTTCGTCGAGCGCATGATCTCTCGCGGTTACACGGCCCGGCAAGTGCGCCGCTTGGTTGAATGGTACATGCGAGTGAAGAAATCGAGCTGATCGAACTTCAGCTATGGGATGTGGCGGGCCGGTTTTTCCGGCCTGCCCGGGAGCCCGGAGCACACGTCTGGTGTGTCGAGATGCAAACCGATGAGGTCAGATAAAGCCCGATGCAAATTGTCGATCGCCGCCTGAACCCTAAGGCAAAGTCGCTGGGGAATCGTCAGCGGTTCATCCGCCGTGCAAAGGCTGAAATCCGCGAAGCTGTCCAGCAAGCCGTCAAGAAGCGCAAGGTCACGGATATCGACGGTGGTGAACGTGTGAAGATTTCTGCAAAAAGCTTGCGAGAGCCGACCTTCGGGCTCGATGGAAAGAAGGGCGAACGCGACTTCGTTCTGCCGGGCAACTCCGATTTCGTCGTGGGCGACACGATTGCAAAGCCCCGCCGTGGCGGGGGGCGTGGCGGGCAGGGCAGCCCGGACGGCGAGGGCGAAGACGATTTCGTTTTTTCGCTGTCGCGGGAGGAATTTCTCGAACTGTTCTTTGAAGACCTGAAATTGCCCAACCTGGTGAAGGCGAAACTGACCTCGACAAGGACGCATGAGCTGAGCCGGGCAGGGTTTTCGTCCGATGGGCCGCCTTCAAAGCTCAACCGGTCGCGCACAATGCGCCAGAGCCTGTCGCGGCGGATTGCGCTCCACCGGCCCAGTCTGGCGGCAATCGAAAAGCTGGAAGAAGAAATCGCTGCGGCTGAAACCGCGCACGGCGAGGCGCGCGGCGAAGTGGAGATCGACAAGTCGACAATCGAGCTTGAGGCGTTGCGCGGGCGATTGGCGCATCTGCTTCATTTGAGGCGGACAGTGCCCTACGTTGATCCGCTCGATCTTCGGTTCAACCGGCACGAGAAGCGCCCGAAGCCTTCGACGCAGGCCGTCATGTTCTGCCTGATGGACGTGTCCGCTTCGATGAGCGAGCAGCTCAAGGACCTCGCCAAGCGGTTCTTCATGCTGCTCAATATCTTTCTCGTGCGGCACTACCGGGAGGTGCAGGTTGTCTTCATCCGCCATACGAACGTGGCGCAGGAAGTCGACGAGGACACGTTTTTCAGTGGCCGGGAAACAGGCGGGACGGTCGTTTCCAGCGCCCTACTTGAGATGAAGCGCATCATTGCCGAGCGCTACCCAGTCGGTGACTGGAACATTTACGCGGCGCAGGCATCCGACGGGCACAACTATACCGACGACATGCATAGATGCCTGGACTTGCTAAGCGAGGACGTCCTCCCGCTGTGCCAATACTACGCCTACATCGAAGTGGGCGATGATGCTGGGCTGATGTCGTCTGCCAGCGAAGTCTGGGAGGGGTATGAGCGCCTCGTGCCAGCGCATGAGAATTTCGCCATGCGGCGCGTGAGCGATCCCGGCGATATATATCCTGTGTTCCGCAATCTGTTTTCAGCCGAGCAGAGCAAAGAGTAAAACGGTGGCCTGATACATGGTGAGCCAAACAACCGCGCGGACTTCACGCCCGCTATTTGAGGGGGCGGACTGGTCGTTCGACACGTTAAAAGCGGTCTACGATGCTGTCGAGGAGATCGGCGTCGGTGAACTTGGGCTTGATATTCATCCCAACTGCATCGAGGTCATCACGTCCGAACAGATGTTGGATGCCTATGCCTCGATCGGCCTGCCGCGCATGTATCGCCACTGGTCGTTCGGCAAGCATTTCCTGCGCGATGAAACGCTCTACAAGAAGGGTGCGCGGGCGCTGGCCTATGAGCTGGTGATCAATTCGGACCCGTGCATCAACTACATCATGGAAGAGAACTCCATGACGATGCATACGCTGGTTCTGGCGCATGCGGCGATGGGGCATAACCACTTTTTCAAGAACAATTACCTGTTCCAGGAATGGACGCAGCCTGACGCGATTCTCGACTATCTCGAATTTGCCAAGACCTATGTGGCGCGGTGTGAGGAATTGCATGGCGTTGGCCGGGTTGAGCGGGTACTGGATGCAGCTCATGCGTTGATGGGGCAGGGCGTGAGCCGGTATCCCGGCGCAAACAAGAAGCTGTCGCTGTCGCGCGAACGCGAGCGCGTGCTGGCACGCTGGCGCTACGAGGAGAAGTCTTTCAACGACCTTTGGCGGACAGTGCCGAAGAGTTCGGGCGAAGAGGCGGGCCGCGAAAGGGAAGATGGTGAAGATGGCGGTGCGTCGAGATCAGCGGTGCGGCTGCCGGAAGACAACATCCTATACTTCCTGGAAAAGAACGCGCCGAAGCTGCAGAACTGGGAGCGCGAACTGTTGCGCATCGTGCGGATGCTCGCGACGTATTTTTATCCGCAGCGGCAAACCAAGCTGATGAACGAGGGCTGCGCGACGTGGACCCACTACGCCATCATGAATCGGCTTTATGACCTTGGGAAGCTGAGCGAAGGCTCCATGCTGGAATTTCTGCACAGTCACTCATCGGTAGTGATGCAGCCGGCATGGAACGACCGGCGCTTTTCCGGCATCAACCCCTACGCGCTGGGATTTGCCATGATGCGCGATAT
>CAYGRH010000015.1:17807-21860 GCA_964352165.1 uncultured Hyphomicrobiaceae bacterium
TGCAAATCACGGATGCGGATTTCGATGGGTCGCGGCGGCTTCTGGTGACCCACCGCGTGCGGGACGGCGTGTTGCTTGACCGGGCCAACTGCGAGCGGACGCTTTCGCATCTGGCGCAGTTGTGGGGGTATCGTGTTTCGCTGATCGAAGTCGATGCGTCTACAGGCAAGACGCTCAAGGAGCATGAAGGGCTGCGGATGCCGTAGCTGCGAATACTGCAGCGGCGGTTCCCTTGCCGTCAGCAAGAGGGCCCAGCAATTTCGAGCTGGCCTTGAAGCTCACGTCGCCGGGATTGCGGTACCGTTGGTCTGCCCTGCGATGTCTGACGGAAATCCACGAGACCTGCCGTCGCTGCGCTCAGATTGGTAGATGCCGTCGACCAGATATATCGGTCGGGCTTTTGCTTCCTCGAACAATCGCGCGAGATATTCTCCGATAACACCGAGCGTGATCAACTGAATGCCGCCGAGGAACAACACCGACGTCATGATCGAGGCGTAGCCGGGAACGTCGCGGCCATGGATGAGGGTTTCAACTGCGATGTAGGTGGCAAACATCAACGACAGGATCGCGACCAGCGTACCAATGTAGGTCCAGATGCGCAGCGGCAGCGTCGAGAAGCCGACAATGCCGTCCAATGCGAAGTTCCACAGACGCCAAAAATTGAATTTGGTCGTGCCCGCTGATCGCACGGGTCTGGAATATTCGATACTCGTGGTGGGGAAACCGACCCAGGCGAACAGCCCCTTCATAAAGCGATTGCGTTCCGGCAATTGGTGGATAGCCTGGACGACGGTGCGGTCCATCAGGCGGAAGTCACCCACGTTCGGCGGGATCTCGGTGTCGGCGACCTTGTTGAAATATTTGTAAAAGAGCTGGGCAATGCCGCGCTTATGCCAAGTATCTGAACGGCGGTCGGTGCGCAGGCCGACAACGACGTCATAGCCGTTCCGCCACTGCTCGATGAATTGCAGGATGACATCGGGCGGGTCTTGCAGATCTGCATCTATGGGTACGATGCAGTCACCTTTGGCGTGGTCAAGGCCAGCCGTAAGGGCAGCTTCCTTACCGAAATTCCGAGACAGGTTGATGACGCGTAGGCGCTCGTCGCACTGGGCCATTTCGGTGAGTTTGAGGAGCGTGTTGTCCGAGCTGCCGTCGTTGATAAAAATGATCTCCAGGCGGTGACCGGGCAAAGCAGCATCAACGGCTGGAACGAAGTGCTCGATGGCCTCGTCCTCGTTATAGCAGGGCACCAGGAGCGAGATCAGCGGGTCGGACTTGCTTCTGGCTTTGGACTTAGCCTTTTCGCCGAATGGCTGTGAATATTTCAATCTCTCCTGCATTCGATCGCTCTCCTTTGTCGATTGGCGTCCATCTCGGAGGGAGACTGTGCGGGGCTTGAGTGCGTCATCGCGCCGGCAGTTCGGCTGGGGCGGTCCGTGCGGGTGGTTCAGGCGATTGCCCGGAAGCGGGAAGACGCTCGAAACGGAAAAGTGTCCAGTTATTGATCTCCTGATTGCCTGCTAGAGGCGTGAGCCAGGGCGTGGATTTGGCTGCGAGCATGGCAGCGATTTCCGGCCGCAGATCCTTTTCTATGCGTCCCCAGAACACGTACACCGAACCTGGGGTTTTGGCGGCGATGTCGGCCAGTTGGTCGTTGAGAGTTGCGGCATCGGCTGCTTGGGGCAGGTAGGTGAAGTTCGTGCCTGAGTAAAACGCCATGTGCGGTTTGCGAGCGACGATCATATCGCCAGGGCCGGCCAATGCTTGGACCGCTGGCAGAGCCGAAGCGATTTCCTGGTTGTCTGTGGTTGCGACGTTTGCGGCCTTGCCGATCGATATGGCGAAGCTACCCGCGATCAGCGCGCAGGCGACGGCGATCGCCGGCCATCGCCATGTCCGATCGAGCCGGGCGGTGTAGAGACGGAATAGCGCGTAGGCTGCGGCCGCTCCGATCCATGGAAGAATGAAAAGATAGAGGCGCGGCTCAAAGGCTTTGAAATTTACAAGCCCAACCTGAGCGGCAGCGACAATGGCGAATAAGAAAACCGTGAGGCCGGCGCGATCCCTAAGCAGTAATACCACGCCAGGTATTGCGAGAATAACAAGGACGGGGCCTGCGACTTTCGCGAGACCGAATACCGATAGCTTGGCCAGGTCCTTTATGTATTGCTGTATGATCGCGACGGGATCGTGGAGCAGGACCGATGCCAGGCTGTCAAAGCGTGCGTCTGCCTCAACGATGCCTTCCCAGGAGACGCGCTCGCTGGAAAAGTAGCTTGCGGCAAGGTTCTTGTAGGTTCCTTCGGGAAACAGGTTTGAGCCGGTTGCCGAAGCGAAAACCACGAAGGCGAGAAAGACGGTGGCGGCACACAGAATGGCGGCGCCAGTGCCGCGCAGCCGCGTGATCAACGGGCCGGGCTGAAGCAACGGCAGAGCCAGGAGCAGTGTGAGCGTGATGCCGTTTGTCCGCGTCATGGTCGCCAGCGCAACGAGGGCACCGCACAGACCCCACATGATGAGATCGCCGCCGCGCTGCATGGCAGTTAGTGCCGTCAACATCGAAAGAAGGAACAAGCTCAGGAAGTAGACGTCGGACGTCGCCTGCGCCGAGAACGCCAGGAATGTCGTTGAGCACATCAGACCGACGACGGCCCCAGGGCCAGCCCACCTGCCGGCCTCCCGGCCCATCAAGCCGCGGAATAGTTGATAGCTTGCCAGGATCGCAACGATTCCAGAAACTGCGGAGATCAATTTGCCGGCGGCAAACCAGTCTCCGGTGAGTGAATAGGCGGCGGCGAGGACGAACGTGTAGCCAGGTGGATGGAACTGGCT
This sequence comes from uncultured Hyphomicrobiaceae bacterium, assembly GCA_964352165.1. GTDB lineage: Bacteria > Pseudomonadota > Alphaproteobacteria > Rhizobiales > Hyphomicrobiaceae > CAYGRH01. Next base: position 20,646 of record CAYGRH010000015.1, read on the forward strand.
TTCAAGCGGGAGCCCGGCGAGCAGACGCTGAGCTTCGCCGATCATCGAGCCGACGAAATCTGTTTCGGTGCCGTAGCCGAAGTAGGAGCGATAGCCGGACGCTGCAAAGAGTGCGGCTGCATAGACGATGATCAGTGCGACGAGGATCAGCGGATGGGCGTCGTCGCGCGTCATAGAGATGCGGAAACGACGCGCTCGATTGTCGATGGCATGGAAATTCTTCAAGTCGCAGTCTCACCGCTTGAATGAAAAGTGGTGGCTTTGCAGACTGGATGCCGCGTGCTCGACGGAGAAATGCTCCGAGTACTGTCAACTGAGGGCATCACTGCATGAGCCAAATCAATGGTTGTCAGCATACAGTCTGGCCATGCGTGGTCGCCCGGAAACCGGGGCTATAGATAACGCGATTTCAAGATAGGCGGCATGCGGACGGGCAAGTTCACGCGCGGGACCGGCTCAGCGAATTGCCTGCATGCGGATTGATTCCCGCGGTGCAGTGCAGGTCCGAAGAATTCTGGTCCTTGTTTGATTTCGCGGCTGCGGGGAACTTTTCAAGTCAAACAGCAGGCTGGCATGTTTATACGCCCAGGCTTCAAAAATCGAAGTCCGATGCATCGACGACGATCGCGGATGCCGAGGACAGCATCAATTCGACCTCGGTCAGACCGTCGAAGTAAGCGATCGTCGCCGTCGTTGTTCCTGCCTGCGTGATGGTGAGATCGTCCAGAGAAGAGACGCTGATCAGATTGGAAAAGTCGATTCGGTCAATCCCGTCCTGATAGTCGAGGATGAGGTCCGAGCCTGCGGCGAACTCAAACACAAACGTGTCCGCGCCTGACCCGCCGCGCATAGTGTCGTTGCCGGTTCCGCCGTTGATCGTGTCGTTGCCACCGTCAGCGAATATGGAATCGTTGCCGGCGTCGCCGAAGATCAGGTCGTCGCCGCCACCTCCGAAGAAACCGTCGTTGCCGCTGCCGCCGTGGAGTTGATCCGCGCCCGAACCGCCGTTCAGCATGTCGTTGCCGCCATCGCCGAACAAGACGTCATCGCCAGCTTCGCCGAAGATGCGATCGTTGCCGCCGCCGCCGAAGAAGCCATCGTTTCCGCTGCCGCCGTGTAGCAAGTCGTTGCCGCCCCAGCCAATCAAGGTGTCATAGCCAGCGTATCCGAACACTGTCTAGACGCCGCCATCGCCGGAGATGCGCTAGTTGCCGG
>CAYGRH010000016.1:0-20504 GCA_964352165.1 uncultured Hyphomicrobiaceae bacterium
CGCGATACTGCATTGCACCAACATTTTTGCTGCGTTGCAACTAAATTATAAGTCAGGTTCAACGTCCCGTTATATTTGGGACTGTGAGAGGTCCCAAACCCTAGGACTTTGGTATACCAAGGAGGGAAAATTTGTGCGCCATTCCGTCGCAATTTCACTTGACATCAGAAACCGCGCTGAAAAGTTGAACACTGTTGCGGTTGACGAATCGTCTTTTTCGATCAGCCCATTAGCTTGCCTTATTACAGACCTTGACATCCGGCCCCTGCGACAACATTGTGCGGCTGCCGATCACAAAAACGCGACGGCGCCGGACAAAAAAGCGCCGGGCTAAAAGTCTAGGGAGATGCGGCGAAGGGCGATACCAGGGGGTATCGCCCTTTTGCTGTTTTTAGGGCTGTTCACCGGTCTGTAGAATGGCAGCGAAACGGGCGGTAAGCGCTCGCAGGCTGCGGCGTCCTGCAAGCAGGGGGGGCCTGGCCACGCCATCCGAGGAAAAAGGGCAGGATCGCTGAGGAAACGGGATGCGCAATAATCCGGTCGTCGAAAAAATCGCGTCAGGCGGGCGTGCCATAAACGGCTGGCTGTCTGTTGCCAGTCCCCATATCGCCGAAACCCTAGCCCAGCAGGGCTACGACAGCCTCACTATTGATCTTCAGCATGGCGCAATTGACTACGCCGCGGCATTCCAGATGCTTCAGGCGATTTCCAATAGCCCCGCCATGCCCATGGTTCGCGTGCCTTGGAACGACCCCGCCCACCTGATGAAAGTCCTGGACGCCGGCGCTTATGGTGTCATCTGCCCCATGATCAACACGGCCGAAGAGGCTGAAGCTTTTGTCTCGGCGTGCCGATATCCGCCGCGGGGCATGCGTTCGTTCGGTCCCAACAGGGCGGTGATCTATGCGCAGGCCGGGTCCAGCCGGGCCTATGCCTCGGCTGCAGATGCCCAGATCGTGCTCCTCGCCATGATTGAAACCCGCAAGGGCCTGGACAACCTCGACGCGATCATCGCGACACCGGGACTGGACGGCATCTACATCGGGCCGGGCGACCTGTCTTTGTCGTTGGGCCATCCCCCGACCATGGCACCGAATGCACCCGAGGTTCTGAACGCGATGGACGCGGTTCTTACAAAAGTTCGCGCAGCCGGGCTGATCGCGGCTGTCCATACCGATGGTCCGCAAACGGCGTTGCAAAGGTTTGCCGAGGGCTTCCAGCTTTGCACTCTGCAAGGCGACGTCCGGTTGATGAGCGATGCCGCCGCTGCGCAGACAAATGCCGTGCGCGAAGGTCTGGCGAAATCCCAGACCGGTTGACCGGTCTCGCCTGCACCGCGCCTTGATTTTTCGCCAGACGCTGGTGGGCCCATTCCGTTCGCCCTCATTCAGTTCGTGATTGCGTCGCCAAGATATGGCACGACTGACTTGCTGCCGGCCGGGCGCGAGAGCACACAGTCAGCAGTCAACCAAACACTTGAGCATGTGTGCCGGGGGGTAACGCAGGTCATGACACAACGAGGCCTTCCGCGTGAGGCAGCTCATGCCTCGGATGCAGACCTCGCATCCGGTTCAAAGCGCGGTTACTGGAGCGCGGCACTCCGGTTGCTCGTCTGGTCGACATTGGCGCTGGGTTTGACGGCATGCGTTCATTTCGCCAACATCGTCACACTCCAAGGCTTCCCGCTGGGGTTCTACTTCGCGGCTCAAGGTATCCCGATCGCCCTCATTGTGATGGCGTTCTGGTGGACGCGTCGCGCAGGACTGACCCAGGCAAACCTCCTGCAGGCAGGCTCACAAAGAGCCGGAGCGTTGGAGGCCGCCGCTGTTATCTTGTCACCGGCTATTGTTATCCTGATCGCTGGTGAGCTGCTTCAGGCCGGGTATGACGGCCTCTCAACCACGTTGGGGATTGTCGCCGGTCTCGTGTTGGCGATAATCGCCTTTTCCCGCCTAGGCTGGACGTCATCTGCCTACTCGGCACAAGTCTCTGCAACTCCCAACCAGATCGCAACCGGAAACCCGCCCGCCATCTTGACCGGCTTGTTGCTCGCGGTTTGCCTCATTCCGCTGATCGCAGCCCACCTTTTGCTAGCACTCGACCTCGCGGGCTCACTTTGGTTGGATGAAACCTTCGGTCGGCACCAGATCCTGGCCGGCCTCGCGGCTATCGTGCTCATACTCGCGGCATTGCCCGTCGCCGGGTTGGCGTCCGCCATTCTCACCGCTGCGTTTCTGATACTCGCCGTCGCAGTCCTCGCGCTGGCCGGCATGCTGGCGCTAAACGCTCCGGACAATCCTCTATCGCTTCCGCAAATCACCTATGGGTTGGCGCTCGATCAGATTAAATCGCTGGAACGCTCGCTCATCCTGGATGGCCTTGCCGATCCCGCCGCCATGCACCAGCATTCGCGCCCATTCACATCATGGTCGGATCTCAACTTCTCAGCGTTTCTGCTGAGCGCAATCTTCGGGACTGCCGGAATAGCCGGTGTCATGCTGGCGGCAGCAAACCGGACGGCCTCGTCAATGGCCACATCGCCAGCTGCTGCGAAGTCAAAGCCGTCGCCAACTTCGTGTGCATCGCTGACAGCCCGCGCGCTGGCTTGGTCGGGTCTCATGGTCCTCATCGTGGCGATAACGCTCCCAGCGATCTCAGCCTTCACGAAGCTCGAAATTTACCGGTCGATTGCCAATAGCATTTCCCTGGAGGCGCAGCCTGACTGGTTGCGCTTTGCACATTCTACCGGGGCAGTGCGCGTTTGCCCGCCAATGCCAACAGAGACCTTGCCCGCCGCAAGCGAGACGGCAGAGTTCGATTTAACGCAGGCCGATCCGCCTCCCGTCGACGGGGCAGCTGAGCTTTCTTCGAGCGAACAAGCCGAAGGCAGTGAATCGATCGATCAAGCCTCCGGAACCTGCGCAGGGCCATCCCCGCGACTTGCCGCCGATGACATCGCGATAGCGGCCGATCGCGCAGCAATCGTCTCGGCAGCGATAGCCGGAGCGGGAACGCCCGGCCTCCACGGCATCTTGGCGGCATTGTTCGCAGGCGTCGTGGCTGGTGCGGTTGGGATCAGTCGGTTCGCAGCCGGCGGCATAGCCGGTCTACGTCAGCCGCCTGGGCAGCCTGCCATTGCAACTGCGATCACGGCACTTGCGATTGTATCTGCCGCTACTGCTCTAGCGCTGACGTGGACATCACCCGTCATCGATCTCGCAAAGATTTCCCTCTCACTTCTCGCCGCGGTTCTGTTTCCCGCACTCGCCGTTGCCGCGCTTAGACCAACTGCCTCGCACACGGCAATCCTATTCGCAGCGCTCACGGGAACGGCAGTCACCGGCTACTACGTTGTGGGAACGACCTACCTTCCCCAGGATTTCGCCCTGCAATGGCAGGCCTTCTCTAGCGCACCTGATTGGAAGTACGAGGAACTGATCCGCTTGATGGACGCCTGTCAGGATGTCGATCCATCCTCCTGTGCTGCTGCAAGGGTTTTTGCTGGCGATCTGGCGAACTGGTGGGGGCTGAAGACGAGTGCCAGCGGTGTCCTGGGTTTACCTGCAGGCTTCCTCGTGGGCTTGCTTGCCGCCACGATCCTGCCGGACAAAAAATAACGCAGCCGATTTTTGCCGAACCACCCATGTCGGCAATTTCCTTTTTTCTTCCAATTCGCACTCGGCGCTAGCAGCTCTTCCGAAACATCGGGAACGAATTCCCGAATTATTTTTTATTTGGCTTCGATGCCCACCTAGGTCGAAGACTCAAGAAATCGCACGCTGCCCCGCCGCCGCTGCCGCTGCAACTATTCTTCTATCGGCTTGCGAACAACTTTGAAGAAGCTGCCGTAACTCACGGAAACAACTAGGGGTGCGACAACTTAACCATAGTGTTTTTGGCGGTCTGCACGCGCCTGCGGCGTTTTGCTCTTAAGCGTTAACCATACCAATTTTTTGCGCGGGATAACGGCGCGGATAGCGCGTAGGCGTCCCGCCCGAGCGGGGGCTCATAAATCAATTCCGCAATTTCCTTCGATGTCCGCGAAAGTTCGCAGATGGAAAAATGCGGAGGGGGTAGGAGAAATAAAAACATGAAGTTGGCATCAATTCCCGCAATTGATGGCGGGATGAAGCGCGTGCCGGGAACTCCGATCGCGATCCGTCTCGTTCGTTCTGCAAAAGCAATCGCCGCAGGCACGTTGGTCATTCTAGGTCTACTGATCGCAGGCCCCGCCGACATGGCTCACGCAGATGGTTCCTGGTCTCTCCAGGCAACTGTCGCAAACACCTACACGTCAAACAAGCGCTGGTCGAAGCCGAGCCAACTGGGCGGCCCGACGACCCAGTTGAAGTACACTTCGTCCGCTTCCAAGAAGCCTGCGAAGAAGGCCAAGAAGGTCGTAAAGGCCAAAAAGAAGAAGAAAAAGATCGCATGGAAGGGCGGCGCAAAGAGCTTCAAGAACAAGCCGGCAAAGGCTGTTGCCAAACCTGTCAAAGTCGCAAGTCTTGGCAAGACGCTGGACGTTCAGCCGACGCCGGAATCGAAACCGAGCCTGTCTGGCGGCGCAGTGCGCTGGGTCGCTTCAGCAGGCTGCCTGAACGGGCAGCTTAAGGCGGTCGTGAACCAGGTGGCGGCGAAATTTGGCCCCGTAACGGTCAGCTCGACATGCCGCAGCAAGAAGCGCAACCGCCGGGCCGGCGGTGCAAAGCGCTCTCAGCACCTCACAGGGAATGCCGTTGATTTCCGCGTGCATGCCAACCACAAAGCCGCCTACGCTTACTTGAAGAGCCATGGCTCAGTCGGCGGCTACAAACACTATGGCGGCGGTTTGTTCCACATCGACACCGGCCCACGCCGGACTTGGTAATTCACCAGACGTCATGACGACGAAAACAGTGATCGCTCTGCGGGCCAACGCCCCGTAGGGCGGTCACGCGTTTTTCTGGACGAGTGCGCATTGGCCAACCCGCTCAGGTCGCGGGCTCACACCTGGTACGGAGATTGCCGGATCGATGGGCGGCAGCGGAGCCGTGCGCGTCTATGCACGCGCCGGAGAAAACAGTCCTTAGAATACGGTCCGGAGAAATCAATCGCCGCATCGTGGTCGCTACTCCGCGCCCGCCAGCCGCTTTGCATGTTCGACGACGATGATGACCGGTGCGGTGCGATTGCCTGACAGGTGGACGAGGCGGCCGATATCAGCAGGCTCTCCCGCCTTCGTGCTCGACCCAGGTCCAAGCCAGAAACTCATTTCGATTTCTGGTGATTGTAGGCTCACTGACCCCTTGGCGGCCATATGGGTCCCGCCTGCCGTGAGCGCATTGAACAAATGTGTCTGCAGGCGTCCGTCGTGGAGCTCGAGGTTAAGCCGTGCGTTCTTCAACTGCGTCCGCCCGCTGGTCGCCTCGGCCCATGCAAGTGCTTTTTTGTCATCCGAAACCGAGACGGGTCGCGCCAGCCATTTGACCTGGGAGTTCACAATCGACGCTGGAGGCTTTGTGCCGGCAGGCTGATCGCGCGAAGCATTTTCGAGAATGGCCGCAAGGTCCAGGCCGAACTCCGCACCTTGCGTCATATTGAGCGCGATGGTTCCGTTCAGGCTTTTCATCACGGCGCTTGTCGTGTGCCCGGTCCCCGCAAGCTCGACAGTCAGATCCCCAAAGCCGCTCAGAACAGGATAGTCGAAGAGCATTCGGCCGCCCTCCTGAACGTCGTAGCCCTTCACCTGCGCGCGTATTCTGCACGCCGGCACATCTTCGTTGACATCGATGTTGACCTGCGCCGAACCACGTCCGCCGTTCGCCAATTGAAGTTCGGCAATGTCCGCGAGAAGCTTTCCGCTGCGCAACGATACCGTAGCCGCACTACGCCCAAGTTCGGTTGCCCCGGCATGCGCCCGGCCCGCCGACAACCGGAGGTCTGCGTCGATAACATCAAGGAAACCGAAGTCTCCGTAACCGGTAGACTTGGCGACCATCTCGGGGATCCAGTCCGCGCTATCCAGAACCGGTTGCAGGATGGAGCGCGGCGGCGTGATGAATCGCGTCACGTCAATGCTGTCGAAAGCCAGGGTTCCGTCGATCGCCGCCCGTTCGTTTTTCGTATTGAGCGCCAGAGTGCCGGTAGCCGTATCGCCGTCGATCTCGAACGTTCCGTTCTGCAGGGCTGCCACTGCGTCCGCCCACTCCAGATCTCCGCGCGCAACCAGTTTCGTAATGAGCGGCCGCGTTGGCCACGATAGACCGAGCCAGCGCGCCGCCTCCGGCACGTCTGTGATCTCGATCCGCACCCCGCTGGCCGTCAGCCTCGGATAGCTGCCGATTGGCACGCTGCCCTTGAAGGACGTCGAAAAAAGCTCGCTTTCAATTTGGGTTACAACGGAGACGACTAAGCCGTCCGGCCCGGGCGCATTCGGAATCCGCACAATACTGTCGAGGGTGATCTGGCGCCCCCTAAGAACCGCGCGCCCCTTTACAGTCAGTTTGGACTTGGTCCGGTTCAGTGAGACGTCAAGATCGGTTGCCTCAAAGGCGATAGATCCGCCGTCGCCGGACTGGCTGGGCAGGCTCACGATGATTTTCGAATTGCGGATCGCGAGCCGTTTGAAGGACAGCCTCCGCAACGCTTCAGCCAGCGGCGCAAGCCCGAACGCCGAGACTTCCGCGACATCTGCATCAGACGGTGGACCGGCAACGATACTGATCGTTGCATCGCTGAGCACTAGATCGGACCTGCCGCTTTCCAGCAATTCCAGCATGGCCGAGCCCGGCATCTCGTTCAGACGATCTGCTCCAGACATCGCAACTTTGCCGCTCTCCACGGCCACGTAAGGCGAGGCGACGAGTCGTATCGGGCGCGTGAGATCGTGCTGGTAGCGGTCGGCGGCCATGACGCTGAGGCTGCGTAAGACGATGCCCGGCTCTTTGGCGTCAAACAAAAAATAAGGGGCAGACAGAGCAATAGCCATGACGGCGAGCAGGGACAAGACGACGGTCAAAAGGCGCTGACTATACGTCTTCAGCTTCATGGTCTCGCCACTTGGAAAAATGCTGAACAAAGAGTTTGAATACGAACCAATGAGATCACGGCGATGCAATGTTCCATGCTGTCTCGCATGCCATTTTCGCAACCACCGCCCGACAAATTCCCGCCGCTGGTAATCATCTTTACGAGTGGTCCAAAAGACAAGCAAGGGCTACCTGCGCAAAGCCCGATGAAGCACCTTCAAAGAACGCGAAAAACGCAACTTCACGCTCCTGCAACCTTACGGCGATCTGTTCCACTTCGCGAGCATCAAAAAAGATATCCAAAGCTTTCCGACGCCCGTCGTGAACGTTGATCGGGCCCATGACGGTGTGCGAGGTAAGGTCGGTGAGTTTCAAGCATCTCAACTGCCGCGCGGTCGATAGGGTATTTGCTTCTGGCAACGGCCAATTGGCGGAGGCAATGGAGCGCTCAGGTAAGCACCAGACGGCTAACCGGAAACCGGACAGTGACTGTTGTGCCTTCGCCGGGATTGCTCGCAATGCTGAGCTCGGCACCGTTCTGGGTCGCGAGCGTTCTCACGAGCGGCAAACCAATGCCAAGCCCTCGATCCTCTCGCACACCCTCTTGCGATTGCCCTTCACCTGCCAACACGGATGCAACCTCGTCCGGTTGCATTCCAATGCCGGTATCCGACACACCGAGTTTGAGGCCCTGCCCGGGTTCATGCGTTGCAAAAACGCTGACTTGCCCTCCATCGGGCGTGAACTTGAGGGCATTGGTGAGAAGGTTGAGCATGATCTGACGCAGCGACGTCAGGTCGGCGATAACTCTCGGCATGTGTCCGGTGAGGTCGGTTCCTTCCTCGTCTTCAAGCCGCGCGCTCAGTGACAGCCTTGCCCGTTGAGCAAGAGGCTGCATGGTGGACACCATTCCATCAACGAGGCGCTCGACATCGATGTCGGTGAAGGCAAACGCATCAACATCTGCGTCCGCCGCCCGATGCGCCAGCACCCGGTTCACGACGTTGAGAACATGCTGAGCGCTGTCGTGAATGTCCTTTGCGTAGGTCCGGTAACGCTCGTCCCCGATCGGTCCGAACTGCTCATCGCGCATGACCTCGGAGGCTGCCACGATGGCAGACAATGGCGTTCGAAGTTCGTGGGCAATCTTTGCCACGTAGCCGCGCTTTGGCGGGCGTACCGGCGCGGACGCACGCACCACTTCCACGGCCTCCGGGACGGCAGTTGGGCCGTTTTCTTCGGGCGGCGGAGTGTTGGAGTGATTGTCGGTTTTGCGGCTCATGGGCTCCAGCGCGCTGACCACGCGGCATCGTGTTGATTAAACTTCGTGGCCCAAGCTAGGCTACGCCAAAAGGTATGATCTGCAAGGCATGCGTCGTCGAAACTCATTGCGCTTGGCTATTCTTGGGCAAACCCGCAGAACCTGCATAAGGTTGCCTCATGAGCAATCGGGCAGGCAAGTCGTTCGGAAATGCGAATTCGCGAACGCCCGGCCCTTGGATATTGGCGAATACGCCGCGTTTGGGTATTTTCTCTTGACGCCGGATGCAAGTCCGATGTTTTTACCGGTTCGTGCTGCTGCGCGACCCGCTTTGTTGGGTCCCCGATCGGTAAAGCTGTAACGCACCGTTTGCGCGATTGTCGTGCCCATCGCCAGTTTTGGTGGTGGCCCGCACAATCGATAAGGCTCAGCGCACCGAGCGAAAACGAAAAATGCCGCCTTAGCTCAGTTGGTTAGAGCGCTAGATTGTGGATCTAGAGGTCCCCGGTTCGAGACCGGGAGGTGGTACCATTTCCCCCCGAAAAAATCAGTATGGGCATTTGCGGTTCATCCGGCGCGATCGGCAAGGACCAGGTCGCTTGCCTTCTCGCCGATCATAATGGTGGGGGCATTTGTATTGCCGGAAACGAGCGCCGGCATGATCGAGGCATCGGCAATGCGCAGCCCGCTCAGGCCTCGGACACGCAACCTGTCATCGACGACCGCCAGCGGGTCTGATCCCATCCGGCACGTGGAAGTCGGGTGGTAGATCGACTGTCCCATGTTGCGCGCGGCATCCAGAATATCTTCATCGGTAACGGGACCGCTGTTTGGCATATGTTCGCGCACGATAAATGGACTCAGCGCGCGCGTCTTGGTCATGGCGCGCGCGAACTTCACGGCGCGCACGGCGCAATTCTGATCGCCCGTAGTCGAAAGGTAATTTGGAACGATTGCCGGATGATCGGCGGCGCTTGGAGTGCGGATGTGGACGTGTCCGCGGCTTTCAGGCCGCAATTGGCAGACCGATGACGTGATGCCTGAAAACGGATGCATGACAATGCCCGGTTTGTCCGCACTCAATGGCTGGAAGTGAAACTGGATGTCTGGCGTTTCGAGCGTATCGAGAGAGCGTGCGAAAACGCAGACCTGGCTTGCGCCCATGCTCATGGGCCCGGTGCGGGTGAGGACGTATTGCATGCCGATGCCCATGCGATGGAAGAAGTTGTTGATTGCATCGTTCAGCGTCGGGACGTTGACCTCGTAGACGAGCCGGATCTGCAGGTGGTCCTGCAGGGCCTCACCAACGCCGTTGAGTTCGTGGCGCACGGCTACACCGGCGGACGTCAAAACATCGCCGCTACCGATGCCTGACAATTCAAGGATTTGCGGCGACCCGATTGCTCCAGCCGAGAGGATGACTTCACCACCGGCGTTCAAGACTGCGGACTGCGGCGTGCCTCGCCGCAGATAGCTGACGCCCGCAATCCGTTTGGGATCATCCTTGGCGAAGATCAGGTCTTGCGTAAGCGCGTGGGTCACGATGGTGAGGTTTCGGCGGTGCCGGACCGGATGAACAAACGCCCTGGCGCTCGAACAGCGAAAGCCGTTGCGCGCTGTTTGCGGGAAGTAGCTGACACCTTCCTGGTTAGCACCGTTGACGTCGTCTGTCCGCGGCACGCCCATCTCGACGGCGGCATTGATGAAGGCTTCGGAGATCGCGCTCTTGGCGCGAGTAGTGATAACGGACAGTCCGCCGTCCGTGCCGTGGAATTCGTTCTCGCCGCGTTCGTAACGCTCGGAGCGTTTGAACAAGGGGAGCACATCGTCGTAGCTCCAGCCGCGATTGCCCAGTTGGGCCCAGGTGTCGTAGTCCTGGCGCTGGCCGCGGATGTAGAGCATCCCATTTATTGAGCTGGAGCCACCCATAGTTTTGCCGCGCGGCCAGTCGATCGAACGGCCGTTGAGGCCGGGCTCGGGCTCGGTTTTGTAGCACCAGTCGGTTTTGGGGTTATGCAGGGTTTTGAAGTAGCCGACCGGGACATGGATCCACGGATTTATGTCCCAGCCACCTGCTTCAAGCAGCAGCACGCGCACATCTGCATTGGCCGACAACCGATTTGCCAGAACGCAGCCCGCCGAACCCGCACCAACGACGATGTAGTCGTAGCGGTCCTGGACGTTGTCGTCGGGGCCGTTTCCCATTCGTGGACTCCTGGCACGGGGCTACCGGGTGAGTGGAATTCAATACATCACTTCCACCCAGCTAGGACTTCAGCGCCTCGGCCAAAGGGTTTTGCCTCGCCTTGATGCTTGACCAGATCGTCAGGCCGAGAACGAGGCTCGTCAGGGCCCAGAAGAACCAGCAGATGGGCGTAGAGAAAAACACGCCGATATCTCCTTTCGATATCAGCATGGCCTGGCGGAAATTGTCTTCCAACATGGGGCCCAGAATGAAAGCGATGAGGAACGGGGCTGCAGGTATCTTCAGTTTGAGCATCGCAAAGCCGACAAAGCCCATGACCATCATAACCATCACGTCGAACATGGAATTGTTCACGGCGTAAGAGCCGAAGACGCAGAACACGAAGACGATCGGAAATAGAATGCGCTGCGGGACGTCGGCAATCTTGCTCATCAGCCGGATGGACATCTTGCCGACGATCAACAGGTACACGGAGCTGAGCATGATGCCGATGAACAGCGCGTATATCAGATCGATATTCTCCTGGAACATGAGTGGGCCGGGCCGAAGCCCGTGGACCATGAAGGCACCGAGAATGATCGCCGTAATGACGTCGCCAGGAATTCCGAGCGCCAGTAGAGGAATCAGAGTAGCGCCCGCCACACCGTTGTTGCCGGACTCTGCGGCGGCAACGCCTTCGAGTTCGCCCTTACCGAAGTTGCTCTTGTTCTTGGATGTCCGCCGCGCCTCCGAGTAGGACAGAAACGCAGCGGGTGCGCCGCCAATCCCGGGGATCGCGCCCAGTATGACGCCGATAAAACTCCCCCTTACGATCGTTTTCAAGCAGCTCTTGAAATCAGACCAGGTTGCGCCGATGCCGGCAAGCGGGCTCTGCTCCTGCCTTCCCGGCTTCTGCACGAAGAAGTTTATGATTTCAGGCAGCGCGAATAACCCGATCAGAACCGGAATGAAGGCTAGCCCGTTCATCAGATCCAGATGGCCGTAAACGAACCGGTTGGTTCCATACACAAGATCGAGGCCCACGGTTGCCAAGATCAACCCCAGGCAGGCTGAGCCATAGCCCTTCATCAACTGATCGCCGGAGACGCCCGAGATAATGGTCAACGAAAACAGGATGAGCGTGAAAACTTCTGCGGGACCGAACTGCAAGGCAAAACTTGCCAGGATGCCTGCAAACAAAATCAGCGAAAGGTTCGAAATGAAGTCTGCAACGCAGGACGAGTAAAGTGCCATGTCGAGTGCGCGTCGTGCTTCGCCTCGCTTTGCCATCGGGTAGCCGTCAAGCGCAGTGCACGAGGCGGCGGGCGTACCTGGTGCGTTGATCAGGATCGCCGTGATCGAGCCACCATAGAGGCCGCCCTTGTAGACGCCCAAAAGCAGCAAAATCCCTGTCACGGGATTCATTGCAAACGTGAACGGCAGCGTTAGTGCGACCGCCATCGGTGTCGTCATTCCCGGTATGGCACCCGTGATCGTGCCGACAACCACCCCGATGAACAACACGAGGAAATTCTCAAAAGTAGCGAACAGGGCAATCGCATTACCGAGAGTCTCCAGCATTGCTCAGATCCTCTGGAGGTAAGGGTCAAGAATGCCGCCAGGGATTGGAACATTCGCAACTTTTGTAAAAAATAGGTGCAGTGCAATTGGCAGAACGAGAGAAACGAGACAGATAATCAATGGGTTGCGTTCACCGGCCAGGAGCATCAAGGCTGCCGCGGCGAAGACGCAAGTGAGCAGGAAGCCTGCGTTGGGCAGGGCGAAAGCTGTGGCAAGGAAGATGAAGAATACGGCGCAAATCTTTGCTGTGGCCAGACCGCTCATCCCCTCAAACATCGGTTCGGGAGTTTTGTTGATGACCGCGCCCGCCGTAATGGCGAACCCGACCAGTACCATCGCAATAGCCACGATGCGTGGGAAGTACGACGGCGACATCACAGCGAATTTTACCTTTTTGGGCTCGTCGATGCCGGTCGGAATCAGGATCGCAAGGAGTGTTGCGCCAAGAAGAAGAATTAGAATGCCTGCCCAGAAATCCCTATTCTGAAAAACCACAGCATTACTCCGTTGTTCTCAGCGTTGCATCGAATTGGGCTCAGGCAGCGTTCAGTTTCTTCAAGTTGAGATCGCCTGTGAAAACGTATTCCTGAAGGGCGACACTGATGGCCGCGTTGGCAGACGTAATGGTGCTGCGCTCGATGAATTTGCCGACATCTTTTCGGCCGCGAGCTTGCAGCGTTTCCATGACGCCGGCGAAGTAGTCGGCTTGTCGTCCGACTTCTCCAGCCAGAATAAGGGTCTTGGGTGCGAACAGTGCGATCACGGAATCGATACCTGTTCCTAGGCGCCGGCCTGCTTCGCGAAAAGCTTTGGAAATGACTTCATCGCCAGCATCCGCCGAATTCACGGCTTCATTCAGAAGCGGGGATTGGGCGACCAGAGGCGTGTTCTTGTGCCCTAGGTTTTTGAGTATCGCACGACCGGCCGCAGTGACCTCAAGACATCCGCGCCGGCCGCATTCGCACGTCGTCGTCTCGTCGGGCAGACAAACGTGCGACAGTGATCCAAAGCCATGCGATCCCGACGCGATGAAGCGCCCTTGCAGATAGGCGCTTACGCCAATTCCGAGGGCTACGTTGACGAGATAGATATCGTTGGGGTCAGGTCTGCCTTTCAGTTCGGCGCGGAGGATCGCACTTGCGCGATGTTCAACACGCACCGGCAATCCCAAGGCATCAGATAGGATCCCGCCCACCGATACATCGCGCCAGCCCAGTGGGTTTGAAGTCACGGTTTCCCAAACACCGGATTTGCTGATCCCGCCGGTGACAGTTGCCGCAACGCCCACTCCGAGTAGCCGGCTGCGGTTGAAGTCGGCGTCGTAGATGAGGGCTTTGGCTCGGGCGGCAAGCGCGTCAAGGAATTCGCGCGGAGACGTGGGATCCAAATCATCGCAAGCGCGGGTGGCAATGACTTCGCCCAGGGCGTTGGCCAAGGTCACGCCGCGGCGGTTGGCGTTGAGTGAAATCGCCAGAACAAATGCACCAACAGGATTGATTGAAAGGTGGGTCTCGCGGCGGCCGACCCGACCGGCCGGTTTGTCGCTCCCGGTCTCGATCAAGACGCCTGCTTCGAGCATCTCTCGCGTTATCCGCGATATCGCCGCGGTGGTCAGGCCGGTTTCCTCGGCCAACTGAGCGCGCGTCATCTCTGCGCGGTGTCCCAGCAGATTGATGACACTTTCGCGGTTCATCCGCCGGAGCGCCGTTGTCGAGAATGCTCCACCGATGATTTCGATATTAGATGCAGACATTTTTTATCTCAATCAAGGTCTCCATAACCCGATATATTGCAGACGTAGTAGTTTATTGCAAACAGTAAAAAATTGTTGATGGGAGCTCGAAGCAGTGGTACTCGTTCGAAGCTCGCCCACGGCTGCTGCGAGTCCAACTGGAGGAAGTCAATGCGTACCCAGCTCTTAAAAATTGCTGCTGCCGCCTGCCTGGCGGCCCTGACCTTTCCCGCGATCGCCGACGATTATCCAAACCGGTCGATAACGATTGTGGTCCCCTATGGTGCCGGTGGCGCTGCCGACGTTTCCGCCCGTCTATTGGCCGGACCGGCGGGCGAAGCACTCGGGCAACCAGTCATCGCTGTGAACAAGCCCGGCGCAGGTGGAGTCATCGCATCATCGTTCGTGATCAATTCACCAGCGGACGGCTACACCATGCTCTCAGCGCGAGTCGGCAGCCAGATGGGCGTGCCGGCGATGAACAAGACGATCCCTTACACGTGGGACCAGTTCACCATTATCGGCCTGACTGAAACCAACCCCTTCGTTCTCGTTGTGCCTGCCTCAAGCCCGATCAAGGACTTCAAGGAATTCGAAGCGAAGGTGAAAGCCAAAGAGGACATGACCTTCGCTTCAGCAGGTGTCGGGACACTGCTGCATATCGCGACTGCGGTGATGGCCGATTCATTCGGGGTCGGACTCGATAATCTCACGCATGTTCCCTTCAAGGGCGGCGGCAAGGCGAATGCCGCGATCATCGGCGGCAAAGTCGACTTCATGTGGCAAAACCTGTCCGGCGTTATCGGTGCGATAGAGGCGGGTCAGTTGAAAGCGCTCGCCATTACGACGCCAGAGCGTTTCCCAGCCGCGAAGGACGTTCCGACCGTCGGAGAACTTGGCTTTCCGGCAATGGAAGAAATCATAGGCTGGTCAGCTGTCTACGGTCCTCCCGGTCTGCCTGACGACGTGACTGCGAAGTGGGTCGCCCTTCTCAACGGTTTGAAGAGCAACGAAGAGTGGGTGAAGCGGACCACAGAACTCGGCAACATCGTCGACATTCGTGGGCCGGCGGAAACGAAAGCCTTTGTCGGCAAGCAATACAAAGTGTTCGACGAGTCCTTGAAAAAGCTCGGCATGCGCGTCGAGTAGATTGCTGACTTGCCATCAAAAGCGGCGGCGCCAAATGCGTCGCCGCGACTTGATTAAGCGCCAGTTCTGAAAAGTACGGAGGCCTTCATGGCGTCTGAACAACCGAATTTTCTGATCATCCAGGCCGACCAGATGGCTGGACCGGCGATGCCGTTCAGCGGCAACAAAACGGTCAAGGCACCCGCCATGTCGCGCCTTGCAGAAGAAGGCGTCGTTTTCGAAAACTGCTATTGCAACCTGCCGATGTGCGGGCCTTCGCGCGCTTCCATGCATGCCGGCAAGCTGCCGTTCAACATCCAGATGTATGACAACGCGAGCGAGTTTCACTCTGCGATACCGACGTTTGCCCATTATCTGAGGACGCTCGGTTACCGCGTCGAGATGAGCGGAAAGATGCACTTCGTGGGAGCAGACCAACTCCACGGTTACGACAAGCGTCACACGACGGAAATCTACCCGGCAAATTTCGCCTGGACCGTCGATTGGTCGAAGGGGCGTGAATACCGTCCGACCAACCTGACCATGGCACCCGTCATCGAAAGCGGACCCTGTGTCCGCACGCTGCAAATGGACTATGACGATGAGGTTGCCTACTACGGCATGCAGGCGATCTACGATCTCGCTCGCAAAGGCGATGCCCGGCCCTGGTCACTGACAGTATCATTCACGCAGCCACACTCCCCGTTTGTCATCTCGCAGGAGTACTGGGACCGCTACAATCACGACGATATCGAAGCGCCGTCGGTGCCTGAAATCCCGCTTGATGAGAAGGACCACCTCAGCCGCAATCTGCACTATTGCCAGGGGCGGCATCAGTTCACGGTCACCGAAGAGCACAAGCGCAACGCGCGCCATGGCTACTACGGAATGATCTCGTTCGTTGACGACAAGGTAGCAATGCTGCGCTCTACGTTGGAGAAGTGCGGCCTCGCCGACAATACCGTCATCATCCTCACCGCCGACCACGGCGACATGATGGGTGAGCGCGGCATGTGGTACAAGCAGCACTTTTTCGAATGGGCCTGCCGGGTGCCGTTCGTCGTTCATGCACCCAAGCGATTCAAGCCGGCGCGCGTTTCACGCAACACTTCGCTTGTCGACCTAATGCCGACCATGCTCGACCTGGCAAATGGCAGGCCGTTCGACGGCTATGCTGGAGGGCCCATCGACGGCAAGTCGCTTGTGCCGGCCCTTGAAGGCGATCCCGATGCCATAGACGATACCATCATCTCCGAGTTTGCCGCGGATGGTTCGACTGGCCCGAGCCGGATGGTGAAGAAGGGCGCATGGAAATACATGTACCTGGAAGGCGTCGATGAACTCCTATACGACGTCGCAACCGACCCCAAAGAACTTGAAAACGAGATCGAGAATCCTGCGCACGCCAAACGGCTCGCTGAGATGCGGGCAATCGCGTTCGCTGGCTGGGATCCTGAGCAATTGCGGATCGAAATCCGTGCCGATCAGGAGCGCCGCCTCATGATCCACAAAGCGACCGGCGGCGAACCGAATTGGGTCAACATCGTGCGGGCCGACGATAATGACCGCTACATCCGCAATGGCAGTGCGGCAGATACCAAAGCAAAGGCGCGGCTTCCCTATGTGCCACCCGCCAAGCCGGACAAGGTCTGAACCATAACAATAATCACTCCGCTCAGCGCGAGAGTGCCGGGAGAAGTCTGGGCCATGGAAGACGACCTGAAATTCACAGTCGCAATCCTGACCGACACGCATTTGAGGGCGCCGGGCGGTGACCAGTCATCGCCCTACGCGGTCAACGATCGTGCCAATGGGCGGGCGCGCTATGCCGTGGAAGTGGTCCGCGCCAACACGCGCGCACTGACCATCCACCTCGGAGACATCGTACACCCTCTTCCCGAACTGCCGGCATTCGGGCCAGCCTGCGAGGAGGCTCATCGCATTTTTGCGCCGCTGAAGCCCGAGATCCATTTTGTGCCGGGCAACCACGATATCGGCGACAAACCGGGTCTGGCCTCTCCGGCCGGACCGGTGACAGAAGGCAACCGAAAGGCATACGAGACGACGTTTGGCCCGTCCTGGTCTTCCGTCGATCATGATGGCGCAACCTTCATCATCATCAATTCATCCCTGGTCAATACCGGCGGGCCAGCCGAACAGGAACAAAAGGGCTGGCTCGAGCAGACTCTGAAAAAGGCGAGCGGCAGGCGCGTCTTTTTGTTCTCGCACTACCCGCCTTTCATCAACGAGCCTGACGAAGCCGAGCACTACGACAACTATGCAGAGCCAGGCCGGACATGGCTGCTGGAACTTGCCGCCGAACATCGAATCGAGGCGATTTTCTCAGGTCACGTGCACCAGTTTTTCTTTAACCGTTATCGCGGCGTCAAACTGTACTGCCTTCCGCCCATCAGCTTTATCCGCCAGGACTATGCGGAACTGTACCGGGGCACGCCGGCCGCCGAATTCGGCCGCGACGATGCGGACAAATACGGCGTGACATTGCTCGACATCTTCGCAGACGGCCATCGAATACGGTTTGCGCCGACGCAGGGCCGCGAACTCGATGCGGCTGGACCAAAGCCGGCGATCCAGGCGACGAGGCAGACTGTTACGCCACTTGTCCCGCACTTGCGGCATGCGTGGTTCGAAACGACGACACTGCCCTATAGCGGTCCCATGGAGGAATTCAGCCGGAAGCGGGCGCGCAACGACTATCCGCTTTTGCGGATGTGGCAACTCGGCATTTCCAACGTCCGCACGCCTCTGCAGGACCTGATCGATCCCGTCAGCCGGAACCGCATTCTCGATTTTGCGGCAACGGGCATGAAGTTCACGTTCTTCAGTCTCGGCCTTCCGGCCAAGGCAGCAACAACACTTCTCAAAGAGCATCAACATTTGCTCGGCGGGCTAGAAGTCGTCAGCAGCAGTCGAACGCTTCTCGATGTTGCCACAGGTCTTGAGGGCTTGATCAAACTGTTCAGTGTCCCTGTCACCGTTAGCAAGTCGACAACTTCGGCCGATGAACCCAGGCGTGGCAGCGCGTTTGCCCACAACGTCAGCACCGGATTTCTCTGGCAGGAGAGGGCCGCCGCAATTGCTGCTGCCTCGAAGCTGGATTTGCCGGATGGCAGGTTCGGGCTCAGTTTTCAAATCAACCTGGACGAAAATCCTGGCGAGCGAATCTCCGAAATTGCCTCCGAACTTAAACAGATTGGCGCGCACCTGACCGCAGTTATCCGGTTTGCCGATCGCAACCCGGCAAACGCGAACTTCGATGATGAAAAAATTCTGGCGCGGCTTGTGGCAGCATTGGAGGCCGCTGAAGCGCTCGATAACGTCGATGTCCAGTGCGACACCTTCGAGGATATCGATCGCGGCTTCAGCCCGCGGCATGGACTGCTGGACCGCCAGTCGAACTTCCGTCCGGTCGCCCAACATCTTGCGAATGCGGCCAACCGATAACAACGGCGCATCATTCGTCTGCAAACATCAACGGCATAATCTCAAGCAATGGAAATCAAGCCGATGGACGACAAGACAAGCAACTTAAAGGCAAGCGACCTTGCAGCAATGTTTGACGCATTCAACCGGCACGACGTCGATGCCGTCATGACGATATTTGCTGACGACAGCGTCTTTTACGCAGCTGCCGGCCCCGACGTGTTCGGCAAGAAATTCGAAGGGGTCGCCGCAATTGCCAAGGCCTTCCAGGCGGTTTGGACGGCAATGCCGGATGCGCATTGGGACCATCACGGTCACTTCGTTCATGGCAACGAGAAAGCCGTATCGGAATGGACCTTTAGCGGCACCAACGCGGATGGAGCGCGGGTCGAGGCACAAGGTGTCGATCTGTTTACGCTGCGCGATGGCCTCATTGTCGTGAAGCAGGCATTTCGCAAAGACCGGCCGTTGCAGCAAAGCTGATCCGGCTCGTGGTTGAACATGATCAAGAGGCAGACCAACGCGATGTCCGATACGGCACAAATGAAACAGTGGCCAAAGTCCGATTACGATCCGCGCTACGACCCGCTCAAAGACGCCGGCCCCGGTCACAACCGGAATTACGCGCCGACCTACTGGATCGGAACGGCAGGCCCGCCGCCGGAAGACGATGGCCCGGTATCCGGTGACATGGACGCCGATGTTGTCGTTATCGGATCCGGCTTCACCGGGCTGAGCTGCGCGATCCACCTTGCCAAGGAACACAACATCAAGGCGACAGTGCTGGAGGCCAATCAGGTGGCCTGGGGTTGCAGCACGCGCAACGGCGGACAGGCGCAATTCTCAACGGGCCGCTTGAAGCGATCGCAATGGGTGCAACGGTGGGGCGTCGACGTTGCCAGAAATATGCACGCGGAACTCATGGAGGCGTTCGATCTGTTCCGTGACCTTATCGCGTCAGATGATATCGATTGCGATCCGCAGGACGGGGGCCATTTTCAGATCGCCCACAAGCCTGGCGCAATGGCTGCCCTGGAAAGCGAGACGAAGGTTCTGAACGAGGTGTTCGGATACAAGGCTCGCATCGTGTCGCGCCAGGAGCTGCATGAAAATTACGTCAAGGACCAGGAGGCAGCGGGTGCCATGGTCGAGCCTGACGGGATAAGCATCCATCCCGCCAAGCTGGCGTTCAGCTACCTGAAACTTGCGCGCAAACTCGGCGCCCGCGTACATCCGGCGAGCCCCGTCACGGGCATGCGTTATGAGAATGGTGCATTTACCCTGACCACGCCGGGCGGGACAGTGCGCGCACGGGCCGTTGCGCTGGCGACCGCGGCCTACGTGCCGAAAGGTTTGAGCCCGCAGACCAACAACCGGCTGATGCCGATCCTTTCGAATTCCGTCGTTACGCGCCCCCTGAGCGAAGCCGAAAAGGAAGCCTGCGGCTTCAAGACAATGTCGCCGCTCACCGATACGCGCACATTGCGCCACTACTATCGGTATCTGCCGGACGGGCGCATGCAGATCGGCAGCCGCAGCGCTGTCACGGGCGCGGATGCGGACAACCCCGCTCACCTGGATTTGCTGCTAGAGGGGTTGCACCGGAAGTTTCCCGCACTGACCGGCATCGAGCTTGAGTATTCCTGGTGGGGCTGGGTGGACATGAGCCACGATATGATGCCGCGGATCTTCCAGCCCGATCCGGGCCAGCCGCTCTATTACTCGCTCGGCTACGGCGGCAACGGAGTTATGTATTCTGCGCAGGCCGGCAAACGCCTCGCACAATGGGTCGCCGGAAAAGGCAAGGAGCTCGACCTGCCGATATTCACTTCGAAATTGCCGAGCCACGGGCTCCTCACGCCATTCCGCCGATTGGGCCAGCGCATCATGTATCGCTGGTATGCCTGGAACGATGAGCGGGCCTAGAGCCTGATCGTTTGAGATTGAAGCCTGCTGGCTTCAATCGAAGTCGTGAATCAGTCTCTAAAGCGCCGCTCTTGCGTTTAGCCGCGGACGGAAGCTGCCAAAAAACACCAGACTTGACGGGTCGCTGACAGGCCGCGAGCATGTCGGCACCAGTCTCGTCTCACATGCTTCCCCTCAAAGAAAACCCGAGCATCCGAATGCAGATCAGACGCAGAGCGTTAAAATTAACGCGCAGGCAGT
>CAYGRH010000017.1:0-20358 GCA_964352165.1 uncultured Hyphomicrobiaceae bacterium
TCATCAACAAAGACACCAAGGTTCTGGTCCAGGGCCTGACCGGCAAGACCGGCACCTTCCACACCGAGCAGGCGCTGGCCTATCACGGCACGCAGATGGTCGGCGGCATACACCCCAAGAAGGGTGGCTCAACGTGGGAAGGTTCGGGCGGCGACAAGCTGCCCATCTTCTCCTCGGTTGCCGAGGGCAAGGAAAAGACCGGGGCTAACGCTTCCGTCGTCTACGTTCCACCGGCCGGTGCGGCAGCAGCCATCATCGAGGCGATCGACGCGGAAATCCCACTGATCGTGTGCATCACCGAAGGCGTGCCCGTCATGGACATGGTCAAGGTGAAGGCCCGCCTCGATCGTTCGAAATCGCGCCTCGTGGGCCCGAACTGCCCTGGCGTACTGACGCCGAACGAGTGCAAGATCGGCATCATGCCGGGCTCGATCTTCAAGAAGGGCTCCGTTGGCGTCCTTTCGCGCTCGGGCACGCTCACGTATGAAGCCGTGTTCCAGACAACCAATGAAGGCCTTGGCCAGACGACGGCCGTCGGCATCGGCGGCGACCCCGTCAAAGGCACCGAGTTCATCGACATGCTCGACCTGTTCCTGGACGACCCGGAAACGGAATCGATCATCATGATCGGAGAGATTGGCGGCTCAGCCGAAGAAGACGCATCCGCCTGGTTGATCGAGCAAGCCAAGAAGGGCCGCAAGAAACCGATGGTCGGCTTCATCGCAGGCCGCACGGCACCTCCAGGCCGCACCATGGGCCACGCAGGCGCCGTAATCTCCGGCGGCAAGGGCGGCGCGGAAGATAAGATCGCCGCGATGGAAGCAGCCGGCATCCGCGTTTCTCCATCGCCCGCCCGCCTCGGCAAAACGCTCGTGGAAGTGCTGAAGGGCTGACCTGGCCCTGAGAGTGCTTTGCCAATAGAAAAGGCCGCGCAGCCCATGAGCTGCGCGGCCTTTTTCATTTTCCGTCGACGCCCGTTTTACGCGCACGCTTGCCTTGTTCCATGAAGCGCACGAACTGGACCCAGCCCCGCACCAGCACGACGGCTCCCAGGACGGTCACGGCAACGATTGCCGCTGCAAAAAATTCATCAGACATGCCCTCGCCTCTCTATCGTTTCCCGCGAAGAAACGAACGCACGGATCAGCCAGCCGGATGCTGCCGGTGACGTTCAGGCGCAGGCACTTCCCGAATTTTGGATCGTGACGCCTTCAGAAAAATCCCTTGAGAAGCATTCGCGTTCTGCTGCTTCGCCTTCGCGCCTGCTGGCCTCAAGACGATCGAGATGCCCGAACGCTCCGGAGGCTTTCCCCAAGGCGGATGGAACCGGAACTGCTTGCCTCGATTGGTACTCCTGTCACCGCCCGTTCCGCATCCGGCAGCACATCGAGGCTGGGCCAAAAGCCGGTGAGGAGCGCTTCGGCATAAGGTTGGGCAAACCCTGCATCGTTCAGCACCGCGGAGGCTGCGTGCGCGTCATAAGCCAGCCGATGCAACGCGAATGAAAGCGCACCCGCCTCGCCATCGGCCTCAGAAATCTCGATCAAGCCAAACCATACGTTGCTCGTCCCATCATTGGCCGGCATCCCGACAACGCCCGGGTTAAACCACACCCGATCGCCGATACGTTCTACGAACGGCACGCCGCAATGCCCGGCAACGATAACGTCGGCCTCTGCCGCGTCGAGTTCTGCCGCCTTCACGTCCGCCGAGGTCGAAGCAAAAATAAACTTGCTGGTCTCGCTCACGCCGCCGTGGATCACCCGGAACCGGTAGCCGCCTAGATCGAAACGCAGCGTCGCGGGCAGGCTAGCCATCCAGGCACGGTTGTCTTCATCCAGAACGCGGTCGCAATAGCCGTACCATTGCTGGGAAAGCAGATCGCAAGCGGTGCCGTCGCCGAACCCGCAACCGCAGTCCTCAGCGCCTGCCGCAAGGCGTTCCTCGCAATTCCCCTTGATGATCTGGCATCCCCAATCGCGCAGCTCTGCGATTGTTTCATTGGGGTTGGCGCAATAGGCCACGACATCGCCGGTGCAGATCACGTCGCACGCCGGAATTCCGCGCCGGCTAGCTTCCGCGCGCATTGCCTGCGTCGCCTGAAGGTTCGAGTAAGGACCGCCAAAAACCAGCAGTCTGCCTCCACGACCCGATCGTTCTTGAAGTCTCTTAATGCTGCCTGATCCGGTCATTTCGGTATGCACCCAACTTTAGTTCAAGCGCCAGTTCAACCGGCAATTCCACGGCCCACCCCGCAGTACCGCTAACCGACAGTCCCGGCACTATTTTGCCAATCACCGGGTCGTGAAGTCAAAGCCGCGTACGCCACTTTCGGCGGACTTAAATCGCAAGCCGAAGTGTACTAAGTGTAGGGTCCAATTCGCGGTTGCAACATGCAGACGACGGTCTGGGTGCACCCGCATGAATGCGGCTTTGAAGCATTGAATCCTAAAAATATTGCCGCCCCCAAGGATCAGGAATCCCGGATGTCCAGACAAGACCTAAATCGATCCTTTCACCAGACCTCATTCCTCGATGGCGCCAATGCAGCTTATATCGAGGAATTGCAGGCGCAGTACGCCCGCAATCCCGGTTCGGTTAGCGATGAATGGCGTCATTTCTTCGAAAGCCTGCAGGAAGCACCGGCTTCGTCAGTCGCAGGTGCAGACGGCGCATCTTGGGCCGTGCCCATTGCCGAACTCCAGACCAACGGCGATGTCGTTTCCGCGTTGTCGGGTGATTACGCCTCACTCGAGAGCGATTTGCGCGGCAAAATCGCAGCTCGTGCCGATTTCGGCGGCGTCGGACTATCTCCGGCAGCCTCGCTGCGTGCGACGCAGGATTCGATCCGGGCGTTGATGCTCATTCGTGCTTATCGCGTGCTAGGTCATTTCGCGGCTGATCTTGATCCATTGGGTCTTGCCGACAAGCGTATCCATAAGGAGCTGGAGCCAGAAACCTACGGCTTTACCGACGCCGACCTCGACCGCCCGATCTTTATCGATCGGGTGCTCGGGCTTGAAACGGCAACGGTCCGCCAGATCCTTCGTATCGTGAAACGCACGTACTGCGAACACATCGGCGTCGAATTCATGCACATCACGAACCCGGCGCAGAAGTCGTGGATTCAGGAGCGCATCGAAGGCGAGGAAAAAGATGTCAGCTTCACTGTCGAAGGCAAGAAGGCCATTCTCAACAAGCTGATCGAAGCCGAAACGTTCGAAAAGTTCTGCGATGTCAAATACACCGGCACTAAGCGCTTCGGCCTCGACGGCGGCGAAGCGATGGCCCCTGCGCTCGAACAGATCATCAAGCGCGGCGGCCAGCTCGGCGTCACCGAGATCGTCATGGGCATGGCTCACCGCGGCCGGCTGAACGTCCTGGCCAACGTTATGGGCAAGCCGCATCGCGCAATCTTCAACGAGTTCAAGGGCGGCTCTTTCAAGCCCGATGACGTTGAAGGATCGGGCGACGTCAAATATCACCTGGGCGCCTCCTCTGATCGGTCATTTGGCGGCAACGACGTCCACCTTTCCTTGACCGCCAACCCGTCTCACCTGGAAATCGTGGACCCCGTCGTGCTCGGCAAAGTTCGCGCCAAGCAGGACCAGCACAACTGCGCGCCCAATGACCGGCGGATGATCCTGCCGCTGCTCATTCACGGCGATGCGGCATTTGCCGGCCAGGGCGTTGTCGCAGAATGCTTTGGCTTGTCGGGTTTGAAAGGTCACCGCACCGGCGGCTCGATCCACTTCATCATCAACAATCAGATCGGCTTCACGACCAACCCGCGCCATTCGCGCTCGTCTCCATACTGCTCCGACGTTGCCCGCATGATCGAAGCGCCGATCTTCCATGTAAACGGTGATGATCCCGAAGCCGTGGTTCACGTTGCTAAAATCGCAACCGAATTCCGCCAGAAATTCCAGAAGCCCGTTGTCATCGACATGTTCTGCTACCGCCGGTTCGGCCACAACGAAGCAGACGAGCCGTTGTTCACGCAACCGCGCATGTACAAGACGATCAAACCGCACACACCGGTTGCGCAGATTTACGCGGACCGCCTCGTCGCAGAAGGCGTGATGAGCGAAGCCGACGTGGGAGCGATGCGGGGCGACTTCCGCGCCCACCTGGATAGCGAGTTCGCCAACTCCGACGCATTCAAGCCCAACAAGGCCGACTGGCTGGATGGCCGTTGGTCGTCCATCGGTTTTGCTGAAGACGAGGCCCGTCGCGGTGAAACGGGTGTTGAGGTCTCCGTGCTTCGCGAAATCGGCAAGCGCCTGACGACGATCCCCTCAGGCTTCAACGCGCACAAGACTGTCAAACGCCTGCTCGACCGTCGCCGCGAAATGATCGAGAGCGGCAAGGGCATTGATTGGGCCATGGCCGAGCATCTGGCATTTGCCACGCTGGTCAACGAACGCTTTCCCGTTCGCTTGTCGGGACAGGACTGCAAGCGCGGAACCTTCTCCCAGCGTCATGCGGTCCTCGTCGATCAGGACACCGAACGCAACTACACGCCGATCCGCCACGTCGCCCCTGACCAGGCGCAATTCGAAGTCATCAATTCGATGCTTTCCGAAGAAGCGGTGTTGGGCTTTGAATATGGCTATTCGCTTGCTGAACCTAACGCGCTGGTTTGCTGGGAAGCCCAGTTCGGCGACTTTGCCAACGGCGCACAGGTCATCTTCGATCAGTTCCTTTCCTCAGGAGAGCGCAAATGGCTGCGCATGTCAGGCCTGGTTTGCCTGCTGCCGCACGGCTACGAAGGCCAGGGACCGGAGCACTCGTCAGCAAGGCTTGAACGGTTCTTGCAGCTCTCGGCTGAAGACAATTGGCAGGTCGCGAATTGCACGACACCGGCCAATTACTTCCACATTCTACGCCGCCAGCTTCATCGCAAGTTCCGCAAACCGTTGATCCTGATGACGCCGAAATCGCTCCTGCGCCACAAGCGCGTGATCTCGAACATCGATGAGTTTACG
Source organism: uncultured Hyphomicrobiaceae bacterium (assembly GCA_964352165.1). Classification (GTDB taxonomy): domain Bacteria; phylum Pseudomonadota; class Alphaproteobacteria; order Rhizobiales; family Hyphomicrobiaceae; genus CAYGRH01. The sequence goes on from CAYGRH010000017.1 coordinate 4,989, forward strand.
AAGGGGAAAAGTTTCCACCGCGTGCTCTGGGATGATGCGGACAAGCAACTGGGCGAAAACCAGCAGTCCGAAATCAATCTGAAGCCGGACAACGAAATCAAACGGGTCGTACTCTGCAGTGGCAAGGTCTACTTCGATCTGCTCGAAGCACGCGATGAAGCCGGGCTCGACGACACCTATATCATGCGTGTCGAGCAGCTTTATCCATTCCCCGCGCGCACACTGATCACGGAAATGGGCCGCTTCGCAAATGCGACGAGCATCGTTTGGTGCCAGGAAGAACCCAAAAACATGGGTGCATGGACCTTTATCGAGCCGAACTTGGAATGGGTGCTCCAGCACATCGGAGCCGAAGTGCGCCGCGCCTCTTACGCTGGCCGGCCCGCCTCCGCTTCGACCGCGACGGGGCAGTTGAGCCGCCACATCCATGAACAAAAAACGCTCGTGGCGGAAGCTCTGAGCGAGTGATGACCAAGCCGTGGGGATCGGTATCGCCGCGGCACCGACGTGATGACAATAAAATGGCCGACGCACTGCAGATGCAGACGTCTTGAATTTGAAAGGGCCTGACGAAAATGGCGATCGAAATTCGCGTCCCGGCACTGGGCGAATCCGTGACGGAGGCAACAGTCGGCCAATGGTACAAAAAACCGGGCGACGCAATCAAAGTCGATGAGCCGCTGGTCGAACTCGAGACCGACAAAGTCACCGTCGAGGTTCCAGCACCGTCTGATGGTGTAATGGGCGAAATCAGCGCCAATGCTGGCGATACTGTCGCCGTTGGTGCGGTTCTCGGCGCAATGAGCGAGGGAAGCGCTGGCAGTGCAAGCAAGTCCCAACCAGCCGCGGCACCAAAGAATTCATCAGCTCCCGCTCCTACTTCTGCGCCAGCCCCCAGCAATGGAACGGATATGCCTCCCTCACCCGCGGCCCGCAAGGCGCTCGCGGAGTCGGGCCTGGAAGCCGGTGACGTAGCTGGCAGCGGCAAACGCGGACAGGTCCTCAAGCATGACGTGGCAGCGGCCCAAAAGTCTGGCAAAGCATCGGCGCAACCAACTCCCGCCGCTTCCGGCACCAACGTCGCAAACTACGTCCCCGCTCCGGTCTCCGCTCCCACGCAATCGTTGCGCGTACCGTCTGCTCCCGACGATGCAGGACGAGAAGAACGGGTCAAGATGACCCGCTTACGCCAAACCATCGCGCGCCGCCTAAAGGACGCCCAGAACACCGCTGCGATGCTCACCACTTTCAACGACGTCGACATGACGGCGGTGATGGAGATGCGCAAGCAGTACAAGGATCTGTTTGAAAAGCGCCACGGCGTAAAGCTCGGCTTCATGGGGTTCTTTGCCAAGGCCTGCATTCAGGCACTCAAGGAAATCCCCGCCGTCAACGCGGAGATCGATGGCCAGGACCTGATCTATAAGAACTACTATCACATCGGCATCGCGGTCGGCACGGAACGCGGCCTCGTGGTCCCCGTCGTGCGTGATGCCGATCAGATGTCGATTGCCCAGATCGAAGCTCGCATCGCCGATTACGGCCGCCGCGCGCGCGATGGCAAGCTTGGCATCGATGAGATGCAGGGCGGCACCTTTACCCTCACCAACGGCGGCGTCTTTGGTTCGATGCTGTCCACGCCGATCTTGAATGCCCCGCAGTCCGGCATTCTCGGCATGCACCGCATCGAAGACCGCCCGGTTGCGCTCAACGGCGAAGTCGTCATCCGCCCGATGATGTATCTGGCGCTGAGCTACGATCACCGCATCGTTGATGGCAAAGAGGCCGTCACCTTCCTGGTGCGTGTCAAGGAATGCCTCGAAGACCCGCAGCGGTTTGTCCTGGATCTTTGAGGAATTTGGGCAGCCAGTTCCCGGATCAAACGAGGTCGTGAACCGGCAGGGCCTTCGCCCTCCCACAATGGAATAAAGAGGACTAAACGGAATGGCAGGACCCTACGATCTCGTCGTCATCGGCACCGGCCCTGGCGGTTATGTCTGTGCCATTCGCGCCAGCCAGCTCGGCCTCAAGGTCGCCGTCGTCGAAAAGCGCGCGACACACGGCGGCACCTGCCTGAACGTCGGCTGCATTCCGTCGAAAGCCCTGCTACACGCCTCCGAACTCTTCGACGAAGCAGGCCACGGCTTTGAAGCTATGGGCATCAAAGTCAAACCTGAGCTCGACCTTGCAAAGATGCAGTCCTTCAAGAGCGAGGGCGTCAAAGGCAACGTCGACGGCGTCGCGTTCCTTTTAAAGAAGAACAAGATCGACACTTATCACGGCACCGGCCGTGTCGCAGCGGCAGGCCGCGTGGAAGTAACGCCCGCGAATGGTTCGGGAGAAGCCGTCAGCCTTGATACGAAATCGATCGTGATTGCCACCGGCTCTGATGTCGCCCGCCTGCCCGGCATCGACATCGACGAAAAGCAGGTTGTCTCCTCGACCGGAGCGCTCGAAATCGATCAGGTGCCCAATCAGATGGTCATCGTCGGAGCAGGCGTCATCGGTCTGGAACTCGGCTCGGTGTGGCGCAGGCTAGGTGCCAAGGTCCACGTCATCGAATACCTCGACCGGATTTTGCCGGGCATGGACGCTGACGTCGCCAAGCAGTTCCAGAAGATCCTGTCAAAGCAGGGCTTCACATTCGAACTTGGAACGAAAGTTACAGGCGTCGAAAAAAGCGCGCTGGGCTGCAAGATCACGCTTGAGCCCGCAGCAGGCGGCGAAGCAAAGACCATGGACGCCGACATCGTCCTGGTTGCTATCGGCCGCACGCCCTTTACCGAAGGCCTCGGACTCGAAGACGCAGGCGTGGCGCTTGATAACCGCCGCCGCATCAAGGTTGACGATCACTATCAAACGAACGTGCCTGGCATCTATGCCATCGGCGATGTGATCGAAGGCCCGATGCTGGCGCACAAGGCTGAAGACGAAGGCATGGCGGTTGCTGAAATTCTGGCGGGTCAGTCGGGCCACGTGAACTACGGCGTCATCCCAGGCGTGATCTACACATTCCCGGAAGTCGCCTCCGTCGGCAAAACCGAAGAGGAATTGAACGAGGCCGGTATCGCCTTCAAGGCCGGCAAATTCCCTTTCCTGGCCAACGGTCGCGCCAAGGTCAATCGCACCACGGACGGCTTTGTGAAAGTCCTCGCCGATGCTGAAACAGACCGCATCCTGGGCGTTCACATTATCGGCCCGCATGCTGGCGAAATGATTGCCGAAGCAGCCGTCATTATGGAGTTCGGCGGTTCGGCCGAGGACCTCGCCCGCACCTGTCACGCGCACCCCACGCTTGCCGAAGCGGTGAAGGAGGCAGCCCTCTCCGTCGACAAGCGCGCAATCCATATGTGAATGGTTTGAAGCTCCGCTGCCGAAGCAATTTGTTTGAGACGGCTGTCCTGCCTCTCATATCGAAAGCGTTGGTCAGCCTCCTCAGCCACCCTATCCAACGGTCATCCCGGGACTTGTTCCCGGGATCCAACCATCGGCGGGGAGCATTGCGCGAAAGTGGCTTTATCGCGAAATGCGCCCGCACTCTTGAACTCGAACTCTTGGCTCGCAACGCCCTCTACTCAGCATACCATTTGACGGCCTGCTGGTCCTAATCGAGTCCCAGTCCAACACGCTGCGGACAAACGACACCGTCGCGAACCTCGAACGGTTTGGCAAGGATCGCGCTACAGCAAGCCCGATTACGCCAACATAACCCTTGTCCTGATTGCGTACCCGGCAACCCAGCCATGCAATTTCAGATATTGACCTACGTCACTTTTATGCACTTTGCTGCATGATGAACGCTTGCTCGACCGGGCCATGAGACGACGGTCAGATGAGCCGCGTACGCCCAAAAATCGCCCGGGAACGCATCCCGTTGTCGAGAGTTACAGGGGTGTCGGGCGGCCATGCGGGAGCTTCAACGAAACAGGGGTGCAATCGAATGACAGATCATGATCCGGAGAACACGGAGCCGGGACAGTTTTCATCCCCTCCGTGCTCCATGCATGAACTCGATCAGGAAAATGGTGGGCTGTCACCGGACCCGGCTCAGGTTCGGGATGTGGCGCAATGGCGGAAAGCCGAGCGCGAGCGTTTGATCGCAGCCCGCCTCGCCGTATCCGTTGCTGAAAGAGAGGCCGTTGGCAGCCGCATCGTTCGCGACCTCAACACGCTGATCGAGTTCTCACCCGACACCATCGTCGGCGTCTATTGGCCTTTCCGCGGCGAACCCGATCTCCGCTCCTGGATGAACGATCTCTGTTCAAAGCAATGCCGCGTCGCCTTGCCGGTCGTCATCGCAAAGGCCCAACCCCTCGAGTATCGCGAGTGGAAGCCCGGTGCCGCCATGGAGCGCGGCGTCTTGAACATTCCGATCCCCGCTGATGGCGAAGTCGTCGTTCCAAACGTCGTCATAGCCCCGCTTGTCGGGTTCGATCGCACTGGTTTCCGGTTAGGCTACGGCGGGGGCTTCTTCGACCGAACGCTGGCGTCGATTACCCCAAGGCCGCTGGTCATCGGGGTTGGACACACGAGCGCAGCCATACCGACGATCTATCCGCAGTGGCACGACATCCCAATGAGCTGGATCGTCACTGGCGATAATCCTCCCCGTCCAACTAAGGTTTGACGGCTAAGGCCAGATCCCCATTGTCGTGCCGATGGCCAACCCTCAAGCCATCCCATTGTAGTTATCGGCCGTCTTGTGGCTGCCCGGATTAGAGCCGCCATAAAAAATGCGGGCTCGAAAAGCCCAAAAGTCGTCCGGCTGCGTTGAAGTTAGGGAGACAACCCAAATCCCGCCGGAGCCGACCCATGAAATTTGCCGCAGCCTACCTGATCTTCGCCGTCGTCTTCCTCATCATGGACCTCGTCTGGCTTGGTTATGTCGCGCGCGACTTTTATCGCGAACAGCTCGGCGCGTTGATGACCGACAACGTCAACATCGGCGCGGCAGTCGCGTTTTACCTGCTGTATGTCCTGGGAGTGATGATCTTCGTCGTAGCGCCTGCGCTTGAAGCGGGCGGCTGGACCAAGGCTCTCATGATGGGCGCGCTGTTCGGCTTTTTCGCCTACGCCACATACGATCTCACGAACCTCGCCGTGATGAAGAATTTCCCGGCCACCATGGCCTATGTAGATATGGCCTGGGGCGCAGCCGTCACCGGAATTTCCGCCGCGGTCACCGTCGCAATCACGAATTACATTTTCGACTGATCGGCGCGTCTATCTCAGGAGAACTTGACAGCAACAATTCGGAAACGGCGAGCAGGGTGTCACGCAAGTGTGAGCGCTCCACTCCACTCATCGATGCCAGCCCCTGCTACACAATCCGATAATTCGGAAACAATGAACCAGGGGGCACATCAATGGTTTCTCTCAACGAGGCAACGCGCGATCCGGCACTTGAACGCTGCCTCTTGCTTATCCGCTGGAGCGCGGCTTTCTTCCTTGCGATCTGGGCGCTTGATAAGATCGTCGGCCCCGCTCCGGCCATGCAGACGTTCTCGAAGTACTATCTCCCGATAAGCGATGGAAACGTCATGCTGATGCTCGGCGTGGCGCAGCTCGTACTGGTCGCAGCCTTCGCCGCCGGAGCATTCCGAACCATCACCTATGGCACGGTCGTCGCGATGCACGCTGTCTCGACGTTTGCGAGCTGGTTCCGCTACATCGATCCTTGGGCCCGCCCCAACATCTTGTTCTGGGCTGCCATTCCGGTCCTCGGTGCGCTAATCGCACTATTCGTTCTGCGCCATCGCGATCACTTGTTTTCGTTCGATGCAGCGCGCGAGTAATCTGAAGTCGTCTCCAACGACAGGCTGCCCGCCGTCGACCGGCTTCACTCGATCGCAGTCAATGTGTAACCGGCATCTCGGAACAGCTTGACGAGGCCTGTTTCGCCAACGAGGTGCAACGCTCCCACCGCGATGAACGCCCCGCCCTTGGCTAGAAGCGGCAGTGAGCGTGTTCGCATCCGGCGGTTCCGCTTGTCGATCAGCTCGCGGCGAAAACCATCCATGGAAAGTTCATCGACCCCGGCGTCTTTCGCCAGGTGCATCTGAAGCGGGATCGTCATGGCCACGTTGCGTCCGATATAGAGCTGCAAAACCGTTTCCATAAGATCGTTGGCGCGATCTGCATGAACCAGACCGGCGCGAAGGATTTGCACCTGCTCTGGCATCGGCACCGACGCAGCAGACTTGAGCTGCTGGTCGATCGTTTCCAGCCCGACCACCGGAATCTTCCGCGAGCGCGCCTCCTGAGCCACGACCATGTCGAGAACCGGTTTTCCGCGCGAAACCTGCGCGCGCTCGCAGGCCGGCACCGTCATGATCATGCTGACGACCCATGGCTTGAAAAGATGAGCCAACCGGCCAGGAAGCTTGGCCGCTTCAAGTGCGGCGACGACCTTTTCAAAAGACTCCGCTGACAACAGACGGTCCAGCCGGTCGCCGTCCGTGAACAATACAAGATCGCGTGCCGCCGCAATTGCAGACGACGTTGCAACAGGCGACACATCTGCAACCTCGAGCGCGATGACCTCCGCCCCTGCCAACGCGCCAAGCGCGGACTTGGATAGAACCGCCACGCGTGGATCGCTCATGTGGACCGTGCCAAGCATGAACGAAGGCTTCACGCCTTCCCGCTCGACCTTCCACAAGACGGCCTCGCCGTTCGCAATCGATCCCGCTTCCGCCTTGAGCCGCGCATACACATCCGGCTCGCTCGCTTTCAGGTCGTCGAGGATATTCACACCACCGCACCGTCCTGTTTTGGCTGGCGGCTCAGTCTTGCCTTGCGCTTTGCTCTTGGCAGGGCCGGCCCAGGCCACGCTAGGCATTGCAACGCTTGTCACGGAGACCGACAGCAGAGCGATGAGGCTGGCAACACAGCTTCGGAAAATCTGAATGGTCATAAGAACTCTATACAACTGACTGACACACGCGGCTTCTTAAACCATTACGCGCACGGATGAAATGCCCGGCGTGAATTTGCCGGGTTGCCGCCAGTAAACGCTCCAGATGGGCTCAAGTCTCAGGATCGGGGGTGAGCAGCATCGTAGACCGCAAGCAGCCGGTCACGGTCCACCTCTGTGTAGATCTGCGTCGTCGTCAACGACGCATGGCCAAGCAGTTCCTGGATCTGCCGCAGGTCCGCACCGGCCGACAATAGGTGCGTTGCAAACGAGTGCCTGAGGGCATGCGGGGTCGCAGTATCGGGTAGACCGAGACCATGGCGCAGTCGCTGCATCGCAAGTTGAATAATCCGCGGGGATAGCGGCCCGCCTTTCGCGCCAACGAACAAATGGTCGTCCCCATCCAACGGGTAGGGACACATCGAAAGATAACTTCCAACCGCTTCTTGCGTGACTGGCAATACGGGAACGATCCGCTCTTTCCCGCCCTTGCCCGTAATCCGGATGACGTCGCGACCGGGCAGAGGCGCATCGCGCAGGCGCAGTCCCAAAGCCTCGGAAATGCGCAAGCCCGAACCGTACAATAACAACATCACCGCACTATCGCGCGAAACGATCCAATCGAGAGACGCAGCGTGTGTCGGCCGGACAACCTCAGTGGCCTTATCGACCGTCAACGGTCGCGGAACCCCATGAGCAAGCTTCGGCATCGCAACCTGGAGCACGGCCCGGTTTTTGACGATGTCCTGATTTTCAAGCCACTTGAAGAATGAGCGCAACGACGATAGTCCGCGCGAAACTGTGCGCGACTGCGACCCGGATCGCCGGCGAGCCGCCAGAAACGCACGGAACGTTCGCACGTCAATGTTTGCAAGATCGGCAAGCCGCGGCTTGCGGCCCAGGGAGCGTGATAAAAAACCGAGGAATTGGCGCAGGTCGCGTTCGTATGCGGAGATGGTGTGCTCGGAGGCAGCCCGCTCGCTCGCTAGATGATCGAGCCATCCGCCAGCAGCCTCGACAAGTTCTCGGTCAAGCTCAGGAGCATCAGCGTGCTCTGCGTTATGATCGAGGGGCCCGTTCATAAAGTTTGTTCCGCTTCCCGGCTTCAATTGGCGCCCCTAACGGTGCATACCTGAATATCACCATTCCCGGATTCGGTTAACGTCTTGTTAACCTCCTGAGGCATGGCTGGTTCAGGCAAAACATGATGGTCGTCCCTGAACCGAAAATCACACCATCACCCTGGCCCATAGAGCTCGCATAGGCCGTGTCCATGTCAAAATTATCCCAACTCAGACAACCGCCTCGACAGGTCAACTTCGAAGGAAAGCCCCGCAGGGTGGGCGTCGAACTTGAGTTCGCGGCCGTCAACGCCGAGCGGGTTGCCCATCGCATCGTAGCGCTTTATGGCGGCGAAATCGTGCGCGAGGACGCTCACCGCTATCACATCAACGATACGCGGTTTGGCTCTTTCGTGGCCGAACTCGATACCCAGTACGCACACCGCGACCCATATGAGCCGGCCACCGCCAATCAAGGCCTGGGCGGGCTGTTTGAAGGCCTTCGCGAAACCATGCGCGAACTTTACGGCGACGTCGGTTCACTGGTGATCCCCTATGAAGTCGTCTGCCCGCCGATTGCCATCAGCGATCTTTCGCAGTTGGAAAACCTAAGGGATGCACTCCGCGAGGAAGGCGCGCTGGGAACGAAGGATCATCTGCTTCATGCATTCGGTGCGCAATTCAATCCCGATATTGCAACGCGCGATCCCGGCTGGATCATGGCAGTACTGAAGGCGCAGATCCTGTTGTCGGACTGGCTGCGCGGCGTGATGACGATTGACATGTCCCGCCAGTTCATGGCGTTCGCAGATCCGTTCCCGATAAGCTATGCGCAGCGTGTCCTGGAGCCGGATTATTGGCCCGATACCGACTCCATGATCGACGACTATCTGGCTGAGAACCCGACCCGCAACCGCGAACTCGACATGCTGCCTCTGTTCACCTGGATGGATCGGGACCGGGTGGCAGCCACCGTCCGAAGTTCCCTCGTCAAGGCGCGCCCGACATTCCACTACCGCCTTCCCGATGCTAACATCTCCCAGCCCGACTGGAGCTTGACGCTCGAATGGAACCGCTGGTGCGTGGTCGAGAAACTGGCGGAGGATCGCGAAGCGCTCGCCGAAATGGGCGAAGCGTATCTGGAGAACGCGCGCAAACTGATCCGCGAAGAATGGGCGCTACGTTGCACCGAGTGGCTCGTGCACTGATCGTCACTCAGGCGAGTGAAACGCCAGCCGCAGATCGGTTCGTTTCGTTGGAAGCGCTTCCGGCTGCCACGCCGAACGCTGATCACACCAGCTCTGGCGTATCCGGATTGCCGATCAACAAGATCTCTTCGAGTTTCCGCCGCACGGCCGCGCGTTTGTCATTGCTCGAAACCTTCTTGCCCATCAGGTCGGTCACGTAAAACACGTCGATGGCCTTTTCGCCGAACGTTGTGATGTGCGCCGATGAGATGTCGAGACTGAGGTTCGATAACGCAGCGGTGAGATCATAAAGCAACCCCGGTCTGTCGCGGCCGGCGACTTCGATTACTGTGAACTGATCTGACAGTGCATCGTTGATCGTGACTTCGGGCTCGACCGAAAACGCTTCCACGCGGTGCTCCGACGGTCGCCGCTTTTCCAGAAGCGCCTTGACGCGGCCCTCACCTTTCAGCAGTCGCACGATCAACTGGCGGATGCGATGCGCGCGGCGTTCCTCATCTTCGTCGTTATCAAACTCACGCTGCAGCATGAACGTATCGATCGCGAACCCATCGCGTGTCGAACTGATCTGCGCGCCCATGATGTTGGCACCCGTGATAGCGCACGCGCCTGCAAACAAGGACAGCAGTCGGGCATGGTTCGGCGCAAAAATCGTGAGTTCCGTAATGGCCGTGAACGCATCTGATTTATGCGTGACCTCGAGCTTTTCTTGGGCAGTCAGCGTCTTCACGATCAGCTTGGCATGCTCCACCTGCGTCTCGGTATCGAACCGAAGCCAATAGTCGTCGAAGAAGCGGTCGCCCGTCTTGGCGATCTCATCCTCGCTCCAGCCCTCTTTTGCAAGTGCGTCGGCCAGTGCATTCTGCGCCTTGGCAACGCGGCTCGCGCGGCCCTCCTGCGAGTAGCCGCCGGAAACCACGACTTCGGTCTCGTGGTAAAGCGTGCGCAGGAGCTGACCCTTCCAGCCATTCCAGGTGCCCGGTCCAACAGCCCGGATGTCGGCGGCCGTCAGCAGGAGCAGGAGCTTCAGCCGCTCCGGGCTCTTCACGATAGCGGCGAAGTCGCGGATGGTCTTGGGGTCGGAGATATCGCGGCTCTGAGCGATGTTGCTCATTGTCAGGTGTTCCTGGATGAGCCAGCACACCGTATCGGTTTCAGCAGCACTCAACCCGAGCCGTGGACACAGCTCACGCGCGATCCTCGCTCCGACGGTGGAATGATCCTCTTTGCGGCCTTTGCCGATGTCGTGCAGGAACGCCGCGACAAACAGTGCCTTGCGGTTTTGAATTGTATTGATCAGCCGCGTCGACAGCGGCAATTCGTCGATGGAGACACCTTCTTCGATGTCGCTCAGCATATCGACGGTGCGGATCAGATGCTCATCGACGGTGTAGTGGTGATACATATTAAACTGCATCATGCCGACGACGCGCCGGAAGGCGAGAATGAAGCGACCCAACACGCCCGCATCGTTCATCCGCCTGAGGACCACGGCCGGCCTGTTCTTTGATGTCAGCAGATCCAGGAAAATTTCATTGGCAACCGGATCGTTACGGACCGACTTATCGATCAGTCGCAATGAATGCCGCAATTGACGGATCGCGTCCGGGTGCAGATATGTGTCGGTGCTGGCCGATTGCGCAAACAAGCGTAAGATGTTGACGGGGTCGCGCTCGAATACGCCAGAATCGGCAATGGTAATGCGGCCGTTCTCGATGCGAAACTCGGTGCGCGTGCGAACTTCGCGCCGCGTCTTCCACGACAACGGCGAGAACAGCTTCGATACGCCAGACGGTGACGACTTCAACTGCTGGATTTCGAGCGCCGAGCACAAGATGCCGGTCAGATCGCCGACGTCCTTGGCCACCAGGAAGTAATGCTTCATGAAGCGCTCTACGCCGCGCAGCCCGCCGTGTTTGCGGTATCCAAGCCATTCCGCCATCTGCGGCTGAACATCGAACGTGATGCGCTCTTCCGCCCTGCCGGTCAGGAAGTGCAGGAAGCAGCGGATCGTCCAGAGAAAGTCCTCGCATCGGCGGAATAAAGCGGCCTCTTCCTCAGTGAAAATGCCGGCTTCGACAGTCGCGTTCCCAACCTCCTCGCCATAGATGGCTTTTGAAAGCCAATGCAGAGTATGAAGGTCCCGCAGTCCGCCCTTTCCATCCTTGATGTTGGGCTCGACCCGGTAGCGTGCATCGCCTGAGCGTTGATGACGCTCGTCGCGTTCGGTCATTTTGGCGTCGATGAAGTCGCGGGACGTCGGCCTCATGACGTCGTCGGCAAACCGCTGCATGAGCTTGTCGAACAAATCCCGGTCGCCGCGGACAAGTCGCGAATCCAATAGCGACGTGCGGATGGTGATGTCAGCCAATGCGAGTTGAACGGACTGCTGGATGGTGCGCGTTGCGTGCCCGACCTTGAAGCCGAGATCCCACAGCACGTACAAGATTCGTTCCGCCACTTGCTCGCCGACGGGACCATGCCTGCTGGGCAATAAAAACAACAGATCGATGTCGGAGCCTGGTGCCAGAAGCCCGCGACCATAGCCTCCAGTCGCAACGATCGATATGGCTTGAGCCTCACCGGCATCCTTGTCATCGATGTGATGGGCAAGCGTGATATCAAACAAGACCTTGATCAGTTCATCCTGGAACGAGCTGAGGCCAGCCGCACATGCCCGGCCATCGCCATCACGTTCAAGCCGTGCGCGCGCCGTCGCTCGCGTGTCCTTTACGAGCGCCTTGAGCAACGCGAGCAGATCGCCATATGCATCATCGAAGCCGCCGCTCTTTTTGATCAACGTCTCGATCTGGGAACGCAACGTCGCCGGATCGAAATAGGGCGCATCTGCCAACGCTGTCTGATCCATCACGTATCGCTAACCTTTTTTCGCTGGTCGTGTCCCGGCTATCAGCCGTTCGTGTCTTTGTGCCTGGCGCCCTTCAATCGGTAGAGCGCTTCAAGCGCCGAGCGCGGGCTCATGTCATCCGGATTGAGTGCATCGATCACCTCTTCGAGGTGGGATTGTTTGCCTGGCCCCGCAACCGGGTTCAACGGCCGGGCCGCCGCAAATAGCGGCAGGTCATCAAGCACGGCGCCCGCCGATGCCGTAGACCCGCGGTCGTTGGCTTCGAGTTTCGCCAGGATCTCCGCCGCCCGGCTTACGACGCCAGCGGGGAGTCCGGCAAGTTTGGCCACCTGGATACCATAGGAACGGTCCGCTGCGCCTGCCTTCACTTTGTGCAGAAAGACGATTTCATCGCGCCATTCCTTCACATCGATCGTCACGTTGGCAACTTGGGCAAGCCGGCCCGGCAGAACAGTCAGTTCGTGATAGTGTGTGGCAAACAGCGCCCGAGACCTCGACTGCTCGTGCAGGTACTCCACGCATGCCCAGGCAATCGACAGCCCATCGAAAGTCGCGGTTCCTCGGCCGATCTCGTCGAGAATGACGATGGATCGTTCGGTCGCCTGATTAAGGATCGAGGCAGTTTCCACCATCTCGACCATGAACGTCGAGCGCCCGCGCGCTAGGTCGTCTGAAGCGCCAACGCGCGAAAACAATCGGTCGACGATTCCGATATGGGCGGACTGCGCCGGCACGAATGAGCCCATCTGCGCCAGCACGACCAGAATGGCGTTCTGCCTGAGAAATGTCGATTTGCCCGCCATGTTCGGGCCCGTGACCAGCCAGATCCGCGCATCCCGGCCATCGTCGAAACCGGGGGGCGTTATGTTGGCGTTGCTCACCGAACCCGCCCCCCAATCACTTGCAGGTTCGCATTCTTGGCCGGCGTCCTGGACGGTCATGTCGGATCGCCCGAGCAAGCAGTCGTTGGCGATGAAGGGGCCCTGATGGGCAGCCCTTAGCGCCTGCTCGACAACCGGATGACGCCCGCCCCGGATGTCAAAGGCCGTCGACGTATCAACCAAGGGGCGGACATAGTCATCGCCTTCAGCAAGCTCGGCCAGAGCGGCAAATACATCGATCTCAGCCAGCGCTGCGGAAATTGCCGACAGTTCGGGTTCACCATCAGCGATGTCCCTTGCGATGCCGGAAAAGACTTCCGCCTCAAGAGCCAGGGCCCGTTCACCTGCCGTCGAGATCTTGCCTTCAGTCTCGGACAATTCCGCGGTCGTGAAGCGCATCGCGTTCGCCATCGTCTGGCGATGGCGGAATGTCTCGACAAGGGGAACCTCTAAGAGCGGCGCGGAATTGGCCTGCGTGACCTCGATGAAATAGCCGAGAATGTTATTGTGCTTCACCTTGAGGTTCTTCACCCCGCTCAGCGCGATGTACTCGGTCTCAAGCCGCGCGATGACCTGGCGGCCGGATTCCTTCAGCGAGCGAACCTCATCGAGCTCCGGCGAAAAACCCTTCTTGACGTATCCGCCTTCTTTTTTCTGCTGGGGAAGTTCATCGACGAGTGCTGCGGTCAGCTTGTCCAAAAGCCCCTTTGGCGCGCTTTCCAAGCGCTCCTGTAATCGCGAAAGGCCGCTCGGTAGTCTGGCCCCAAGGTCGGCATTGGTCCGCGCCTTTGCCAGAAGTTGAGCGGCATCGCGCGCGGCTACGAGTCCATCGCGCACGGCCCCAAGATCGCGCGGCGAGCCGCGATTGAGCGCAAGCCGCGAAACAGCGCGCGCGATATCCGGCACCGACCGCAACGCTTTGCGCAGATCGGCGCGCAGCGTGTCCTGGTCGATCAGCGTTTGCACCGCGTCGAGACGGGCGTTGATTGCAACGGGGTCGCGCAATGGCGTCGCAACCCTGGCAGCAAGTTCGCGCGCACCCGGTCCGGTAACCGTCCTGTCGATAGCCCCAAGCAGGCTGCCGGTCTTTTCGCCGCCCGTCGTGCGGGTCAATTCCAGACTGGAGCGGCTCGCAGCATCGATAATGAGAATGTCCTGGCTCGAAACATGAGCAGGCGGGCGGACGACTGGCATATGCCCGATCTGCGTCAGCGCCACATACTTGAGCACCGCGCCGATGGCCGCCAATTCACCGCGGGTGAACGTTCCAAACCCGCCCAGCTCGGCAACTTGCAACCGGCTCTTGAGTTCGCGCTCTCCTGCCAGACTGTCGAAGTGCGCAGCCGGCAGCGGCGTCAGCGAGCCCCCCGCCATGGCAATGGCCTGCGTTACGACCGGGTCAGCGATAGACCGGTCCGACACGAGCACTTCGCGCGGGCTGAGGCGAACGAGTTCGCCAGCCATATCGGCAAACGCAACTGCACCGACCTCGAACTCCCCGGTCGAAATATCAAGCGAAGCAAGCGCCGCGTCCCGATTATCGTCAGCACCATCACCCTTGGCGGGCGCAACGAAAACTGCCGTAAGGTAGTTTCGCGCCTTGGCGTCAAGCAGGCTGTCTTCCGTCAACGTGCCCGGCGTCACGAGCCTTACGACGTCGCGCTTTACCACAGCCTTTGAGCCGCGCTTGCGGGCCTCCGCCGGATCTTCAAGCTGCTCGCAAACGGCGACCCGGTAGCCGAACCGAATGAGCCGTTGCAGATATTCATCGGCGCGCACCACCGGCACGCCGCACATGGGAATGTCTTCGCCCATATGTTTGCCGCGCTTTGTCAGCACGATCCCGAGCGCGTTCGAGGCAACCACCGCGTCCTCAAAAAACAGCTCGTAGAAATCGCCCATCCGGTACCAAAGCAGGCTATCCGGGTTTGCCGCCTTGATCTCAAGGAACTGAGCCATGGAGGGCGTTGCAACCATTTGAGACGCGTCTGCTCCTCCGGCCGGGCTTTTGCCTCCGCCAGCTTCGCGTTTGCCCCCCTTTTCGGCAGATCGTTTTTCAGCGCTCTGAGCCATACGGTCTTTCGTGGTTGCGCCTTGCGTGCAGGATTTGCCCGACCCCCGCACCGATACCGCGTCCTGGCCGATCCGCAAATACCGCCAGCTGGCAAATCCCCGGACGCAGGACCATTTTCCGCTCACAGATCATGCCAGCCTGCCTTCGACCTTCGCAGCGTGTTGTTTCCGCGTGCGCCCGGCCCTATCTTGCCGGACGCATTGCAATACGGCAGCGCACCAGCAAGTCCACCCGTTGATGGAATCGATTGCACCCATGGACACACGTTTCGCAGAGGCCCGCTTCACCCCGCAGGAAGCCCTTCAATTCCATTCCCAGGGCAAGCCCGGCAAGCTGGAAATCATGCCGACCAAGCCGTTGG